>WRCI01000106.1 GCA_009784145.1 Methanobrevibacter sp. | reverse complement strand
GAGAATTATTAGTTTTTTACTCTAATTAAAGAGAATTATTAGTTTTTTACTCTAATTAAAGAGAATTATTAGTTTTTTACTCTAATGAAAGAGTTAATCCTATATCTAAAGCTTTTACAGAATGTGTTAAATATCCTAAAGAAAGTATATCTGCTCCAGTTTGAGCGTAATCTATAATGTTTTCAGAGTTTATTCCTCCAGAAACTTCAATAAGTAGATTGTCTCTTAAACCAAAATCAATTAATATGTCTATAGTATCTTCTATTTCTTTTGGACTCATATTGTCTAACATTATAATATCTGCTCCACTTTTAGAAGCAAGAGCAGCATCTTTACTATTTTCAACCTCAATTTCTATTTTTTTAGTAAAACTTACTCTTTTTTTAGCAATTTCAATAGCTTTAATAATTCCACCTACAGCAGTAATATGGTTATCTTTTATTAAAACCATGTCATCAAGTGAAAATCTATGAGTTTCCCCTCCTCCAATAGCTATTGCAGCATTATCAAATTTTGCAAGTCCCGGGGCAGTTTTACGAGTTCCAGCTATTTTAACAAAAGGGTTTACTGCTTTTGCAGATGCACTAACATTAAATGTTTCAGTTGCTATTCCACTCATTCTCATTAATATATTTAATGCAGTTCTTTCTAATGATAAAATTTCTCTTGCATTTCCTTTTATTTTCATTATTGTTCCATTAGCATATACTTGAGAACCATCTTTTTGCAATATTGCTACTCTCAAACCACTACTTTCAAAAATATACTTGGCAATTTCAGTTCCTGCTACAGTTCCTGGTTCTTTAGCAATTATTTTAGCATTAGCTATGGTATTTTTAGGAATTAAAGCTTCTGTAGTAATATCTCCAAACCCAATGTCTTCATCAATCCAACTTTCTATTATCTGCTTCATAAATTCACCTAAATATACACAATTTTATTCTTTAAGATATTATTATACTATAATTTTTTAATTTTACAAAATTTATATTTATAATTTGATGATATATAATTATATAAAAATTTTATGTAAAAATTATATAAAAATTTTTTATAGATATATAGTAATATTAATATAATATTAATTAATAATATATTTTTATAATTTTATAATTATTATATTATAATTTTAAGATAATATATTTTTTTATATATGGTAATATTAATATAATATTAATTAATAATATATTTTTATAATAATATAATTTATAAGATATATAATATTAATAATATTAACAATATTATATTGAAATTATATAAACATTATATTGAAATTATAGAAGTATTATATTGAAATTATAGAAAATATATCATCAAAAGCTAATAATCATTAAAAACATAAATAAACATTAAAAACATAAATAAAATCAATAGTACTATATATAAAAATTTAATATTAAAGTAGTGGTGGAATGGAGCTTATATTTTTAGGAACATCGTCGGCTGTACCTTCTAAACATAGAAATCATCCTGGAATTGCTTTAAAAGCATTTGGGGAAATAATATTATTTGATTGTGGTGAAGGTATTCAAAGACAATTAGCTAATGTTAAAATTAGCCCCATGAAAATAAATCAAATTTTTATAAGTCATTTACATGGAGACCATATTTTAGGATTACCTGGTCTTATTCAATCAATGGGATTTAGAGGTAGGGATTTTAATAGCCCTCTTCATATTTATGGTCCACCAGGACTTGAAAAAACCAAACAATCAATATTTAATTTAGGTTATTTTTCTGTTGATTTTCCATTAATCATTCATGAGATTGATGAAGGAATAGTTGTTGAAAATGATGAATATGTTATAGAAGCTGTTAAAACATATCATAATGTTGAAAATCTTTCTTACTCTGTTTATGAAAAGAAAAAACCACGGTTTTTAAGAGAAAAAGCAATTGAATTGGGAGTTGATCCAGGACCTGATTTTGGAAAGCTTCATAATGGAATTGAGGTTGAAGTAAATGGAAAAATCATAAAACCAGAACAAGTTTTAGGTAATGATAGAGATGGTGTAAAACTAGTTTATTCTGGAGATACTAAACCTTGTGATGAAATGATTAGATTTGCTAAAGATGCTACTGTATTAATACATGAATCAACTTATAATAGTTCTGATGAAGATAAAGCTTATAATAATTTCCATTCAACATCAGCCCAAGCAGCTAAAATAGCTAAAGAAGCTAATGTTAAAGAGTTAATACTTACTCATATAAGTACAAGATATACAAATATTAATGATTTGAAAAAAGAAGCTATTGAAATATTTGAAAATACTAAAGTAGCTAATGATTTTATGAAAATAAATTTATCTAAGATTCATAAAAAATATGAAAATAAATAATAGTTTTAATTTAGGGAGAGAATTAGTTTTAATTTAAAAGAAATTGATTTTAAATTAGAAATAGAATAATTTTGATTATAAACAGAATATTTTTAATTATAAATATAATAATTTTAATTATAAATATAATAATTTTAATTATAAATAAAATATTTTTAATTGTAAATAAAATAGTTTTAGGAGTAAAAATGTATAATGTGTTTCTAGATTATGGGATTTTTGGGCTAATTTTTACCATAATAATAATTATAGTCTTAGCATTTATATTAACAAATTTTTTTGTTTTTGTTATCAATAAAATCAGCAATAAATGGAATTTAGAGATAACTCTTAACTATTTATTGAAAGATTTTTCGAAATATGCAACATGGATAATTGCAATCTTTGCTATTTTAGAAGTTATAGGTGTTGATGTTTCAGCTATTGTTGTAAGTTTAGGAATAGTGGGTATTAGTATTGGTTTTGCTGCTAGAGACATTATTTCTAGCTTTATCGCAGGAATTTTTATAATTGCTGATAATACAGTTAAAATTGGTGAAGTTATTGAAATTGGCGATACTAGAGGAAGGGTTCAAAAATTGGGTTTTAGAACCACAACACTAGTTACTACAGATAATCTCATTGTAACTGTTCCTAATTCACTTCTTTCTAAAAACTTTTATATAAGTTACACATATTTAGATGAGCAGAGAATAGATTTAGAAGTTTCAATTCCTTACAATGTAGATTTGGAAAATTTCAAAGAGATCTTTATAGAACAAATATCTACTTTGGATTGGGTTTTAGAAGATTCAAAACCTAGAATAATAGTTAAAGAGATTATTTCTGAAGAAATTATCTTAAAAATTAGTGCTTGGGCAAATGAATATTCTAAAATAGAACAATATAGATTAAATCTTGCAAATGAAACTAGGAAAATATTAAATGAATTATATAAAGTATACTAACATTGGGATGCAGAATAAGAAAAATATTTAATATTAATTAAGATATAGAATATTAATTAAGATATAAAATATCAATTAAGATATAAAATATCAATTAAGATATAAAATATTAATTAAGATATAGAATATTAATTAATATATTAAAATATTAATTAAGATATAGAATATTAATTAATATATTAAAATATTAATTAAGATATAAAATATTAATTAAGATATAAAATATTAATTAAGATATAATAAATTAATTAAGATATAATAAATTAATTAAGATATAATAATTATATGGGTAATATAATGTTAACTGATTTACAAAAGGAAATAATTGAATTAAAAGATGAAAAAAATGCAATTATTTTAGCTCATAATTATCAACCAAAAGAAATTCAAGAAATTGCTGATTTTTTAGGAGATTCTTTAGAACTTTGTATTAAAGCTTCTGAAATTGAAGACAAAGAATTAATTGTTTTTTGTGGTGTAGATTTTATGGCTGAAACTGCATATATTTTGAATCCTGATAAAAAAATTCTTATTCCTGATATTGAAGCAGAATGTCCAATGGCTCATATGTTAAGTAAAGAAGAGATAAAGACAGCTAAAAAAAATCATCCTGACGCTGCTGTTGTATTGTATGTAAATTCATTAGCTGATACTAAAGCAGAAGCAGATATTTTAGCTACTTCAGCCAATGCTTTAAAAGTTGTAGAAAGTTTAGATGAGGATAAAATTCTATTTGGACCTGATAACAACTTAGCTACTTTTGTAGCTAAACAAACAAATAAGGAAATTATTCCTATTCCTGATGGTGGACATTGTTATGTTCATAAAATGTTTCATGAAGGAGATATAGCTTTTGCAAAAGAAAGTCATCCTAATGCTGAGGTGATTGTCCATCCTGAATGTAATGATGAAGTTCAATCCCTTGCAGACTATGTTTTAAGTACTGGAGGAATGATTTCTCATGGAAAAGAATCAAATTCAAAAGAATTTATTATTGGAACAGAAATAGATTTAATAACTAGATTAAAAAAAGAAATCCCTGATAAAAAGTTCTATCCTTTGTTTGACGAAGCTATTTGTAAAACAATGAAATTACACACTCTTGAAAAGGTAAAGAATTCTTTAATAAATGAAGAACAAGAAGTTGTTGTTCCAAAAGAAATAGCTGAAAAATCCTTAAAAGCAGTTCAAAGAATGATTGAAGTTTCTTAAGGAGGATATATATGGTTAATAGGAAAACTATATCCAATATTAATAATAAATGGTTTATGATATGTGGTGCAATCGCAAGCTTGTTTTTTACACTTTCATGGATTATTCAAGAAGCTTTTAGAGAAAATTATAATCCCATTATGCATCCTATCAGTTCTTTGGCATATGGATCTACAGGATGGATACAAGTAGCTACTTTCTTTATTACTGGAGTATTAATCCTTTTATTTGGCTATGGGGTATGGAAAATTTGGAATAAAGAAATAGGACTCTCACAATGGGTACCAATTTTTTTAATAATTTGTGCAATATCATTTATTGGCTCAGCATTGTTTACTGCAGATTTTGCAAATGGTTATCCTGCTGGAACACCAGTTGTCATCAAAAACCCTACATTTAGTGGTATTATGCATCAATCATGTGTAACACTTTTGTTTTTTTCAACACCTATGGGTTGTTTTTTAATGGGTAATTATTTCGCATATAGAAAAGAAGTAAAATGGTTTGCATATTCTTTTTTTTCAGGTTTTATGTTTTTAGTATTTGCATTTTTAACAGCTATAGGATTTTATGACCCTCCGGGTCTTGAAATTTACTCTGGACTACTCCAGAGAATTACAATTACCATTGCTTTTTTGTGGATAGCTATGGTTTCTATATACTTCTTTAAAAAGTTCAAATAAAAAAATATTAATAAAACCCATCTAAGATTTGATTGTGTTCATATTTGGATAGATTTTTTTATGAATCTTATATTTATTATTTTTTTAGCTATTTTCTATTTATTTCATTGAAAATCTTTGTAAATAGTTTTTTTAGTTCATATATAATTGTATATAATTATATATAATAATTTGATTATATGGTTATATAATAAAATAAGTATAAGAATATTCAAGGAATATGGTGTAATAATGAGTGAAAATGAAGATTTAGGGATTGTTATCAATTTAATAGTTCCAAACAGTTTAGAAGCAATTGAATTCTATAAAAAAGCTTTCTCTGCAGAAGAAATATCAAAATATATGACTCCTGATGGAAGTGTTATGCATGCAGCAATAAAAATCATTGGTGAAGATGTATATTTAAACGATTCTTTTGAGGATTCTGGAGTTCTTTCTCCTTCTGAATTAGGAGGATGCCCATTAAACATTTGGCTTAGAGTTGATGATCCTGATAAACTATATAAACAAGCTGTAGATGCTGGATGTAAAGTCACTATGGAAATTGATGATATGTTCTGGGGAGATAGAATGGGTGGTGTTGTGGATCCTTATGGATACATGTGGACAATAGCTAAAACCATAGAAGATGTTGATGAAGAAGAATTAGAAAGAAGAACAAAAGAGTTTTTTAAAGAAATGGAAAGTATGTAATAATTTTAAAGTTTTTCTATTTTTTTATTTATTCTATTTTATTTATTCTATTCTTTTTTATTTTATTTTTATTGTAAATTCTTATTTTTTGTTGGAATTTGTTATTTTTCATTGTTTTTTAGTAATAATTTTTTGTTTGGCTTTGTTTTCCTTTATATTTTTT
>WRCI01000105.1 GCA_009784145.1 Methanobrevibacter sp. | reverse complement strand
TTAAATTTATTTTAATAAAATAAGAACATTTAAAACATTTTTATATTAATAAATTTAATATTAATTATTTATTCTGTATTATATACAAAATCTAAAAAAGCAAGTATATTATACAATTAATATATTAAGTAATATAATTAGATTAATATTATATTTAATAAAGTTTTATATAAATTATTCTATTAATATGAGAAATAAAAAAATGAAGAGTTTTTATAAAAAATTAGGAAATCAAAAATTCATAAATCATAAATTCATAAATTAGAAATTCATAAATTAGAAATTCATAAATTAACTTTTCATTTATAAAATAAATAATGAAGCTAAATATATAAACATTAATTGATATATATTTAATAGCTATTTATATAAATTCAAAATACAATGTGATAAAATGAAGGTAGCTATTGTATCTGGAAAGGCAGAAGGTCCAACTAAACTCAATTCATTTGATAATGCATTACTTGATGCTGGAATAGGAGATGTAAATTTAATTAAAGTTTCAAGTATGTTAGAAAAAGCTACTGAATTAAATCCTTTACCAAAATTAAAAGCAGGAGCTATGGTTAATTGTGTTTTATCCACAATAAGTTCAAAAAGTAAAGGTGATTTAATTTCTTCAGCTATAGCTATAGCTATTGGAGATAATTTAGGTTGTGTAGTAGAAAATTGTGCTGTAAATCAATCACCTGATGAACTAAAAAAAGAAGCTGAAGAAATGGTAAAGTATATGATGGAAAAAAGAAACGAAAAAATCAATGAATTGGTTATTGAAGAAATAAATCATATAGTTGAAGATATAGCTACTGTGGTAGTATCTCTTGTTTATTTAAATGATGATATAATAGCTAATGAATGAATTTTTTCTTTTATTATATGAGGATATATGTTATTAGATAAATATATGTTATTATATGATAAGATATGTTATTATATGATAAGATATGTTATTAAATGAAAATACAGGTTTTAAATGAAACCATACGATTAAAAACTATTTTAAACTATCTAAAAAAGTGATTAATAATTATATTAGGTGTTAAAATGAATCCAGAAGACATAGATTTGTACAGAAACATTTCTCTAAAAATAATTGAAAGAGTTGGGGAAAAGATTAAGGAACATGTAGGTAATCCTGAATCTGGACAAACTGTTAAAATGGGTGCTGATGGAACTCCTACTGCTTATATAGATTTAATAGCTGAAAATGAAGTGATTGATGAGTTAATAGATAAAGATTTTTATTCATTTTTAATCAGTGAAGAAATTGGTGAATTAAAGATAGGAAAAGGTTCTATAGAATATATAAATGTTTTTGAAGAATTAAAAAGAATTTATAAAGAGAATAATAATAAGGATAATAATAGAAGTAATATAGAGAATAATAATAAAAATAATTTGAAAAATCAATCTAAATCTTCTGATAATCCGAGGGTTATATTTTTAGTAGATCCTCTTGATGGAACAAATAATGCTGTGAAAAATATTTCAGACTATGGTATTTCAATAGCTGTAGGTGAAATTAAAAATTCAGAAAAGATCACTCTTGAAGATATAGAATTAGGTTTTATTAAAAATTATGCTAATGGTCAGTTTTATCAAGCTATTAAAGGAAAAGGAGCTTGGTTAAATGGAAAAACAATGACTTTAAGTAATGAAACTGATTTAAAAAATACTTCTATTGGTGGGTTTTTAAATAACAGAAGATATGATTCATATAATTTAGTTAGAAAAATTCGAAGATTTAGAATATTAGGGTCTGTTGTATTAGAACTTGCTTATGTAGCTAATGGGAAATATGATGCTTTTTTGGATATGAGAGGAAGTAGAATTATTGATATAGCTGCTTCTAAATTAATTGTTGAAGAATCTGGAGCTATTGTTTCAGATGCAAATGGCAATCCTTTGAAAAACAATTTAAGTATTCATGAAAAAACAATCGTTGTTGCATCTTCTAATGAGGAACTTCATAAAAAAATAATCAAGACTATAAATTATAATAAATCTAATGATATTAAGAAAGTAGGAATATTGAGTCGTTTAGACAAATATGAAGCTATTCTCTTTGGAGCTAAACTTATTCAAATATTAGAAGAAAAAGGCATTGATGTTTCTATAGAACATTCATTAGGTGAAAAATTAGAGGATATAAAAAATAATAGAAACTTAAAGGAGATTATAGATAATATTTCAAAATCAAATGAAAATATAGCTAATGAACTTGATGGAATAAATCTTAACTTTGATTATAATAAATATGCTGAGGATATTTCTGAATTTGACACAGATATTTTAATTACTCTTGGTGGTGATGGGACTCTTCTTAGAGGACAATCTAAATTAAATAATAATGAAATTCCAATTTTAGGAATAAACCTCGGAACTGTTGGATTTTTAACTGGATTAGATGTTAAAGATGCATTTAAAAGTATTGAATCTATATTAAAGGGAGAGTACTATAAAGAAAAGAGAAGTCAGTTAAAGGTCTCTCATGGTAAAAAGGTTTTCACAGCTTTAAATGAAGTTGTATTAATGACTGAAAAACCAGCTAAAATGTTAAATTTACAAGTTAGTGTTGATGGGGAAATCGTAGAAGAATTTAGAGCTGATGGTTTAATTATTTCTACTCCTAGTGGATCTACTGCTTATTCAATGTCTGCAGGAGGTCCTATTGTAGATTCTAAAGTTGGTGCATTTATTATAATTCCAATTTGCCCATATAAATTAGCTGTAAGACCATTAGTAGTTTCTGATAAAAGTAAAATTGTTGTCAAGCTACTTAAAAAAGGCAAAAAAGCAGTTCTTGTTATGGATGGTCAATTTAGTGAAGAAATCGATGATACTGATGAAGTACAATTTGTAAAATCTGAAAATGATGTTTATTTCATTAGAACAAGTGATAGATACTTTTATAAAAAAGTCAAAGAAAAGTTAACTGACACTGGACTAGATTCAGATAAGAATTGTCTATAATTGGGGATAGCTATGGATGTCTTAGTTGTTGATTTAACTCATGGTGGAGTTAAAATAGCTGTTGAAATGGAAAAATTAGGTGATTTTGATAATATCTGGGGTTATGATATTTACAATACCTTAAAAAAAGATGATAAACAACTACTTAAATCATATAATATAAAAGTTTTAGATAGCTATAATAAAGTAGATAGTTATAATAAAGAATTAAGTAATTCTATAACTGATAATGAGTTTTTACTTTTTGAAAATTTTTTAAATAATTTAGATTCTAAAGAACTTTTAATTATAAATCCAGTTCATTCTCCATTTAATCTTTATTCTTTATTTAATTTGGATTCTAATATTGTTTATAATAGTGATTTTAATATCAATTATAGTTATAATGGATTAAATATTAAAGAAATTACACATCATGAAGCTGTTAAATTAATTTTAAAAAACTGGAAAGAAAAAACAAAAATTGAGGATATTCCAATAATTGAAGTAACTGGGGTAAAAGGCAAAACTAGTGTAGTAGCTATGTTAAAAGAGATAATGATAGCTAAAAATCCACTTGTTTTAAGTAGTTTAGGAGCATTTTATTATAAAGATAATAAAAAAATTTCTTTAAAGAAAAATATCAGTATAACTCCTGCAAGTATTTTAGAAACTATTGATTTAGCTAAAAATAATAATAATTCTAAAAATAATAGTTCTAATAATAATTCTAAAAATAATAGTTCTAATAATAATTCTAAAAATAATGATAATTCTAAATATAATGAATTTTCTTATAATTCAGCTATTTTTGAAAGTTCTCTTGGAGTTACTGGATTAGGAGATATTGGTGTTTTAACAAATATTGTTGAAAATTATTCTATAGCTAAAAATACTTCAAATGCAAAAGAAGCTAAACAACAAGTTTTTAATTGTGATATAGTTGTAATTGATAAAGAAACATTAGAAAAATATTATTTTGATAAATTAAATAGTTTTAATAGTGAAGAACTTGAAAATAAAATAAATACATTTAGTTTCAATGATAAAAATTCAAATGTATCTATTAATAAAGTTAATTATGGATTAAATAGTACTTTTATTGATATAAGTTATAAAAATATTAAAACAAAATCTGGAGAGTTCATTAATGGTTCTTTTGACTTTGAAACATTTGCTCCAGGCCAACACCATGTTTCAAATGTTTTAGCTACAGTCACAGTTGCTTTGTCTTTAAATCTTCATGAAGATATTATTAAAAAAGGATTAGCTAATTTTAAAGGAATAAAAGGGAGAACTTCTTTAAAAGTTAAAGATGGTTTTGTAATCATTGAAGAAATTAACCCAGGAATTAATACAAAAGCTATTGAAAGCTCAATTAAAATGATAAAAAACTTAGAAGATTACACCATTATATTAGGTGGAAAGTATGGAGTTACTTGTGAAGAAATTAATGAGGATAAAGTAGCTATTCTTCTTGATGAATTTATAGATAAATATAATTTTATAGATAATTTTAAAGATAGTTCTATAGATAATTCTAAAAGTAGTTTTAAAAATAATTCTGTAGATAGTTCTAAAAGTAGTTTTAAAAATAATTCTGTAGATAGTTCTAAAAGTAGTTTTAAAAATAATGGGCTTGAAAAAGAAAAAATATTTGATTTAATATTAACTGATGATTTAGGTAGTTCAATATCTAAAATAATGAAAAATCAAGTTAAATATATTAAAAACCCTATTGAAGCTCAAAATTTAGCTATTTCTAATAATAAAAATGTTCTTTTTATTTATCGTTCTAATTATTCACAAATAAATAAAAGATAGCTATTTTTTAATTATATCATTTTTTTATTTATATCATTTTTTTAATCACAATCATTTTTTTAAAAAATATTTTTGAATTTCTTTAAGTTATGGATTAAATATCTTTAATTTAAGAAAATGTTTATTAATTAAAAAAAAGATAATAGTTTATTATAAATTTTTAAGTATTTTAATCAATTCCTAAAGAAGGAATTGGAGATGATTTATTGATTGTTGGAACTAGAGGAAGTGAACTTGCATTAACTCAAACTAATTACATTCGAAAATGCTTGTTTGATTTAACAAAAACTGAAGTTGAAACTAAAATTATAAAAACTACTGGAGATAAAATTACCACCTCTCAATTATATAACATGGATTCTAAAGGGCTTTTTACTAAAGAATTAGATAAAGCTGTTCTTGAAGAGGAAGTTGATTTTGCAGTACATAGCTTAAAAGATGTTCCAACTGACCTTGATGAAGACCTTGAAATAGCTGCAGTTCCAATTAGAGAATCTCCTAATGAAGTTTTAGTTTCAAATTATAACTGGGAAGAACTTCCAAAAGGAGCAAGTTTAGGAACCAGTAGCTTACGAAGAGAAGCTTTTTGTAATTTATATGAGAAAAATCTCAAATTAAGTCCTATTAGAGGCAACATTGGAACTCGTGTTGAAAAAGTTAGAAATAACGAAGTTGATGCTACAATAATGGCAGAAGCAGGTTTAAATAGGTTAAATCTAAGAAAATATATAAAAAGTAGATTTTCACTTGATTATATGACTCCTGCTGCAGGTCAAGGGGCTTTAGCAGTTATAACTCGTAAAGATTCAAATCAAAAAGCTAAGATTCAAAAGTTAAATCATTATGAGTCACAGCAAGAAGTTTTAGCTGAGAAAACTGTTCTTGAAGAGTTAGGAATTGGTTGTCAATGGCCATTAGGATCTATAGCTAGAATAAAAAATAATAAATTAAAACTTTACTCTATTCTATTAACTCAAAAAGGTGAAGTTTTATATAAAGACACATTAGAAGGGTCTGTTGGGGAAAGTGAAGCTTTAGGAAAAAAACTTGCTAAAGAAATGCAAGAATTCGTTTAAATTATATTTATTTAAGTTATATTTATTTAATTCATATTTATATAATTTATATTTATTTAACTTATATTTATTTAATTTTTATTTATTTAATTTATATTTATTTAAATCATATTCACTTAATTCATATTTATTTAAGCTATATTTATTTAAATTATATTTATATAATTTATAATCTTTTATTTTATAATAAATTATTTTATAATTATTTATCTATATAATAAATATTTTCTATTGTTTATATAATAAAATTAGATTATATTATAATTTATTT
>WRCI01000104.1 GCA_009784145.1 Methanobrevibacter sp. | reverse complement strand
TTTTTAATAATTTTATATAGTAATTTTATATAATAAAATATATAAAACGATTTTAAAAAATAGAATTTTATAATAATAAAGTTTATAATAATAAAGTTTATTAATAAAATTTATATAAAAAATAATAATACACACTTAAAAAAAGGTGAAATTATGAAATTTTTACTAGAAGGGACAATAACATTTAATAAAAACATAGAAGAAGCTAAAGAAGACATAGCTAACTTCATTGAAGAAGCAAATGGAGAGTTGCTAGTTCGTGGTGTTAAAGAAGGTCACAACGAAGATGGTGCGAAAATAACAAAACATGATATTAAAGATAATGAATTACATATAACAATTGAATCTGGTAGTAAAGTAAGAAGTCATGACGGATTACTTAGAATTAAAAAACCATTAACCCAATTACTTGGAAAAAAATACCACTTAGGTGTAAGAAAACTATATGTAAATACTTATACAATAACAATTCCTGTAGGACAAGGAGAATATGATATCAATCATGATTTAGCTAAAGATCTTCCACAAATTTCTGAGTTTAATATTAAAGATAATGAAGTTATCATTATAATGAAAGATATTGAAGAATCTGATATTAAAAAACAGACTGTAAATAGAGTAATAAAACATGTTGCCACAAAGAAAGAAGGAAAAGAAGAAGAAGAAGACGGAAAAACAATTAAATCTGAAATTCCAGAAAAAATAAGTGCAAAAAACACTACTAAAGATATAAACGAGCAACAAGACCTCACTTATGCTGTGACTAAAATCACTCCTGGAGAAATAATAGCTAGAAGTCCTAAATTTGAAACCTATTTTGAAGGAGATGTTACTGAAAAAGCTATGGAACTTGGTTGGATTAAAGCATTTCCAGGAAGAGGGCAATGGTTTTATGGTCCACAAATGACTGCTCTTCAAAGAGTGTTTGAAGATATTATGGTTGATAAAATAGTTGAAAAACTTGGATTTCATGAAACTCTTTTTCCAAAATTAATTCCAATTCCTACAATGGATAAAATGAGATATCTTGATGGGCTTCCTGAAGGAATGTACTATTGTTGTGCACCTAAACGTGACCCTGAATTATTTAATCAATTTAAAAATGAATTAGCTATTAATCGTGAAGTTCCTATGGATCTATTAAAAAAAGGTCTTAAAGACCCAGCTTATGTTTTAGCTGCTGCTCAATGTGAACCATTCTATGAATTCCTTAGCCATGAAGTTATAGATGAAACTGAACTTCCAATAAAGTTATATGATAAAAGTGGTTGGACTTATAGATGGGAGTCTGGAGGAGCTAAAGGAATAGATAGAGTTCATGAATTCCAACGTATTGAACTAGTTTGGATAGATAAACCAGAAAGTACTAATAAAATAAGAGATGCTACACTTGAGTTATCTCATGAATTAGCTACTGAACTTGAATTAGAATGGTATACTGAAATTGGAGACGACCCATTTTATCTTGAAGGAAGAAAAGTTGAAAACAGAGGAATTGAGTTTCCAGATGTTCCAAAATATGAAATGAGATTAGTAGTTCCCGGTAGGGATAAGGGAGTAGCTGTTGTTTCTGCTAATGTTCATGGAACCCATTTTACAGAAGGATTTTCCATTAGAGAAGCACACCAACATACTCTTTGGACAGGTTGTACTGGTTTAGGTTTAACTCGATGGTTATTTGGATTTTTAGCCCAAAAAGGCTTTGATAAAGAAAACTGGCCTAAATTAATAAAAGAAAATTACAAAGAAATAAAGGTTCCAAAGATATTAACTTGGCCAAAAGCTGATAAAAATTAAGAGAATTTTTTTAATTTTTAATTAATTTATTCTCTTTTTTATTTATTATAATTCATATACTCTTTTTTTAATTTATTATAAGTTATATATTCTCTTTTCATTATTATACTCTTTATAATTCTCATTTTCTATTTATATAAATTTTGTAAATATGCATCTATTCTTGTATAAATTTTATAAACATATATTCTTTTTATATAAATTTCATAAATGTATAACTCATTTTATATAAATTCCATAAAAATATAATTCTTTTATATAAATTCCATAAAAATATAATTCTTTTATATAAAAATTTTATAATTATCTTTCTTAATATAATACTTAAATTAAAAATACTTAAAAACCATTAAATATAAATAATGACTTATATCAATCATATATTATAGTGTTATTTAATCTAAATTTTTAAAATTAACAATTTATCTAATTAAGTCATCTAATTATTAAAGGAGTTTTAAAAAATGAGTTGTGAAAACCATCCTAATAAAGAAACAGTAGCAACATGCCAATTTTGTGGGAAAGAATTATGTGAAGATTGCTCAATAGACATAGCTGGAAGAAATTATTGTGAAAATTGTATGAGTGAGCTTGTAGGATCTGAATTAACAGATATAGCTACTAGAAAATCATCTTCACTAAGAGATCCTGAAAATAATTTAGAAAATCAAGACCCTGATTTAGTAAACCAAGAAGCTAATCTAAATAATCAAGAAACTGATTTAGTAAACCAAGAAGCTAATCTAAATAATCAAGAAACTGATTTAGTAAACCAAGAAAATGTAAATGAAACACCAAGTCAAGTTGCAGAAAATTATAATCCTTCTGAAAATGAACAGGATGATCTTTATCAGGATAATAGAGCTTATGAAGAAATGAACAATATTGATAAAGATGTTTCTAGAAATGGAAATCAAAGATACAATAATGAACCAAATCAGATGATGGATTCAAATAATCCTGTTGAAGAAAGATATGAAAAATATTTAGATGATCTTCATTATGATGAACCTTTAGAAGGAAATCAAAAGAATTTTGGAAATTCTCAAACTCCACCTAATAAAAATTTATCATTAAGTGAACAATTAGCTGAAGATGAATCCCTTCATGGATCTATTACTAAAGAACCTTATGTTCCAGATGAACCTAAACCTCAAGAAGACTTCAGTACCCGAAATATTCCAATAATGAGAAACCTAAAAAATGTTGATGATGATAAAAGATATGAAGAAACAAATGAAGATTCCCAAGATCAATATTATTCAACACTACATGGACAACAAATTCATTATAAAGGAGAAGGTAATGATGAGGAATCCTTAACAAATATGGAAATTGTATTAACTGTGATTTTAACTATACTAATCCTATTTGTTATATTATATGTAATATTCCTATTAACATTACATAGCTACTATCCTAATTTCTTTGATGCCATTATAGCGTTCTTCACAAGCCCTGCTGAAACTATTGACTTAATGTTCAGTTAAACATTATATTGTCTTTAAGATATTATTATATAAAATATATAAAAAAAATATATAAAATTTTATAAAAATATATGAAGTTTATAAAAAATATCAAAATTCTAAAAAAAATATAAAAAATATACAATGAAATTTTATAAAAATATATTAAAAAATTCATATTTTATATAAAAATATATTCTATAAAAATATGATTTTATAAAAAATAAAAATAATTAATTAAATATTTTATAAAAAAACAATAAAGTTCTAAAAAATATATAATAAAATTTTATAAAAAGTATACCCTATAAAAAGTATACACTACAAAAAATATACCCTATAAAAAGTATACCCTATAAAAAATATACAATGAAAATTCTATAAAAAAATAAAAATAATAAGGAATAATAAACTCATAATTTAATTAATTATGAGTCATTTCCATCCTTAGAATCATTATCGGAAGATTCTTCTTCCTCTTCTTCTATTTTTTTCTCAAATTCATCCATAAATTCTACTTTTTCAATGTCCATATTATCCCAGATGTCTTTAGCTATTCTAAACCTTGCAAATGTAACATCCATATAAGACTTCTGATCAAACCTTGTAATTTCATCTAGCTTAATGGTAACTTTATCTCCATCAATATTAATCTCAGTTTTATCATAATCCATATTAGGATAAGCATAATGAAGTTGAATCATACTTTTAATTTTTTCTTCATCATCATCAATAATTTCTGAAATAATTACACTATATTCAAGAGTTTTACCAGCTAATTCATGATTGAAATCTACTTTAACTCGTCCGCCACTAATAGTTAATACTCTTCCTTTTTGACCTTCAGCAGTTAACTCCATTCCAACATAAGGACTCATTCCTTGTTTTTTGAATTCCTTCATAGGAATTAGTTGTATTAACTTGGGATCTCTTTTTCCAAAGCCATTTTCAGGATTTACTTCGATTTCTTTAGAACCTCCAACATCCATTCCAATAACCCCTTCATCAATAGCTTTAACTAAGTGTTTTCCACCAACAACAATAGGTATTGGACCATAATCTTTGTTTTCTACTAAAATTCCTGCTTCAGTAGCTACTTCTTCATTAGTAGTGTCAAAAACATCTCCAGTTTCTTTAATTTTACCAGTGAATTCTAATCTTATAAAATCACCATTTTTTATTGCCATAATTCAATTCTCCTGTTATCATTATTAATTTTTTCTTTAAATTCCTCTAAAATGTTCTCATTTTTATAATTTAAAACTCGTATATTAAGAGGGTAATTATCAATATAATCATAAATTATATTCTTATTTATTTTAGTTTCTAATACACTTAAAACCCTATGTTTAAAATGACTTGAAAATCCATATGAGATACAATCTTGAATTTCTTCAATGGATTCAAAATCTTTATTTTCTCTTGTAAGTACTAATTTCTTAGCTATTTTTTCATTCATAAGATTTAATTTAATTAAATCTTCATATGCTAGATTATTAGCTGAATCTAATATTGAATCAAAATCTCTAGATAAATTAAGAGGAGCTCTTTGATTTTTTATTTCATTTTCTAAAATAGCTATTGTTTGTGGAGCTAACATATCTTTAACCTTATTAAAATCACCTGTTGCAACAGATTCACGGATTAAAGTTCCACTTACTCCTTCAATACGTTTTACAAATAAAAATTTATTTTTAAAGTCAAAGTTGATTCGTTTTAATGATTTAGAAAGAGAAACTATAACATAATTATCTTCTTCTAATTTGCCTTCAAATAAAACCTCTCCTAAATCAGTATCAATAATTTTATATGGTTTAGGAGCTACTCCATGACCTTTAGCTATTCTATCCAAAATAATGTCATAAGCTTCAAAAGGACGATAGCCACGAGGTATGAAATCTGTATTTAAAGCTTGAAACATTTTAGCTAAACACAGAGAATATTGACCAGACCCTAAAATACCCATTGGAGGACCTTCAACTACAATATCTGCTCCCATATCAATAGCTGCTTGAGCTCTAGCTTGGCGAGTCATAATAAAAGGAATCCCACGACCACTTCTTTCAAATAGTCCTGGAACAATAGCTACAAAAATCCCATTAGAAATCTTTTCTTTAGCTACTTTCATACAATGATAATGTCCTTTATGGAAAGGATTATATTCAGTAAAATCAGCTATTAAAGGTTTTCCAGCATTATCAACATTTTTTAAAGATTTGTTTATATTCTCCTCATTAAGATTACAATCAAAATCAAAAGAGCAAATTGAATCTTCATAATCTTTAAAAAAGATCTTTCTATCCCTTTTTAAGATTTTTTTTACAAAATCTTGTGATGGTTTTATTTCATCTAAAGGCATATGTTTAGTTTATTATTTTATATTATAATTATTTTACTAATTATGAAAAATTTATAATTCTTATAAAAATTATAAAATATAAAACTTATAATTCTTATAATTCCTATAAAACTTATAATTCCTATAATTCTTATAAAATTTATAATAAATACTCTATAATTAATTAAAAATTTTAAAAAATACCTAAATTATCAAAATATAGATATATATTCTATTGTAATCATTTTACTTGTATTTGTTATAATTATTCTATTAAATATAAAAAAATAAAGAAGCGAAAAATAAAATAAATAAAAATAAAATAAATAAATAAAATAAGAAGATAAAATAAAAGAAATAAAACAAAAAAGTAAAATAAAAAGATAAAAATATAATCTATAAAAAACAAATAAAAAGTCGAATTAAAGAAAAAAGTAAAAAAAATTGAAAAAAGTAAAAAAAAAAATGAAGAAAAAAAAAATAGAAAAGAAAAAAATTAAAGAAAACAATAAAGGAACTCCAAAAATGAATGATTTAGTACTTAAAAATTGAAAACTT
>WRCI01000103.1 GCA_009784145.1 Methanobrevibacter sp. | reverse complement strand
TATTATTTTTTTATATAAGAATATAATTTATATTAATTTTTTATTTTATTTTATATTTTTTATTATTTTTTTATATAAGAATATAATTTATATTAATTTTTTATTTTATTTTATATTTTTTATTATTTTTTTATATAAGAATATAATTTATATTTAAACAATTGCTAAATCGATTAACTTAACTATTTTCTTTTATATTTTCTTGGTTGATTCTTTTTTTACTAGTCACATCAACAAAAACATCTTCTAAAGATGGATCTTTTGTATTAATAGAGGTTATAATTCCATTATGTTTTACTATACTCAAGATAACATTATTAACACTATCTTTTGCAAATTTATCCACATTTATAGTTAATCTACTGCCATCTACAGTATCATTTACTGTCATATGATAAACAATATCTAAATCTTCAATGTCTTTTTTGATTTCATCGCTCATGTTTTTAACCATAACACTAACTTCTTTGGAACGTCTTTCTAATTCAGCTAAATTTTCTGAAATATTCATGTTTTGATTTTTAGCTAAAATTGATGGAGTAACTATTCCTGTTACTATTCCAGTACCTTTATCCATAACATTTCCAATTATATTTTCTGATATGGCTGAATTTTCATTAGATTCTTCATCAGATTCTTTATCAAATTCTCCATCATTGGTTTTATTTTTAATTGATTCATTTATAAGATGTTTTTCTGCAAATTCTTTTGCACTAGAGAGTCCTTCCATTTCTTTAAGAAGTTCTTGTTCTTTTCTATGCATCAAAATGTCTTTAAGTCCTTGAGGAGTATCAAATGCAGCTAATTCTCCTAAATTAATAATTCCCACATTTTCACAAAGCATTTCCACTTCATACATATCATGAGAACATAATATAATAGTATGACCATTATCATTAAGTTCCTGTATCAAATCCCAAAGAACCATTTTAGTAGTAGGATCTAAACCAATTGTAGGTTCATCTAAAAAAAGAACATCTGGTCTATGTATCAAACTGGCTACAACTGATACTTTTTGCTTTTGCCCACCTGACATTTGTTTAATCAGCTTATTTTCAGCATATTTGATATCAACAAGTTCCATCAAATCATCTATACGTTCTTCTTTTTCATCTTCTGTAAGACCATAGTAATCAGCACAGAGTTCTACATTTTCTTTAGCTGTTAAATCTTTATAAAGACTTACAAGTTGTGGAACCATTCCTATTTTTTGTCTTACATCGTTTGGGTTTGTAATAATATCATAACCACTAACTTTAGCGGTTCCACTTGTAGGTTTTATAAGGCAGGTTAACATTTTTATGGTTGTAGTTTTACCTGCACCATTAGGTCCTAAAAAGCCAAATATACTTTTATTTTTGACTTTCATATTAAGATCATCAACAGCTAAAAAATCCCCATACATTTTAGTAAGTGAATCAGTTTCTATTACATATTTCATTTATTCACCTTTTGCATATTTTTTAATTTTGATTTTGTATAATCTTTGAATTTTAATTTTGTATATTTTTTAATTTTGGTTTTGTATAATCTTTGAATTTTAATTTTGTATAATCTTTAAATTTTATTTTTACACAATCTTTAAATTTTTAAAATTTATTATTTTATTCATTAGAAATTACATCTACCCAAAACTTTCTCATTATTGGAGGAATATTTTTATGAGGTCTTTTTCTCATTATTTCAATAGTATTCAGCCCTTTTTCAGTAGCTTCATAATATTTCACTCTTCTTTTCCCGTGTAATTCCCAGTTTCCTTTTATTAATTCTTTTTTTTCTAAATCATGAAGAATTGGATAGATTTTATTAGGGCCTGGACCTTGAAACTCAATATCTGGATGAGCTTCGATTCCTTCTTTCATTTTTTTTATTATTTCATATCCATGTATTCTTTCTTTTGTTATTATCCAAAGAATTATTATTTTTAGAAAACCTTTCATTAAACTTGATATTAAGGTTTTATCGAAATTTTCATCTTTTAATTCATGTTTTATCATTTTTCCTCCTCTATATCTTTTTTGTTTGATTATTTTTATCTCTTTAAATTCATTTTTTTAATTTTTATAGTTTATTGTAGTTTTTTATAGTTTCTTATAGTTCTTTATAGTTTATTGTAGTTTTTTATAGTTTATTATAGTTCTTTATAGTTTTTTATAGACTTTTTAACTATTCTACAATTTTTTACTTTTTTATAAACATTTTTACTTATTATAGGATTAATTTTAATAAAATATTTTTATAAGAATATTATTTATAAATAAAATTTTTTATAATAAATATAAAATAATATTGTATAAAATAGATATATATGAAATCAGATATATCATTTTTTAGATATATCTAATAATTAAGTATTTTTTGTATATAAAAGTTTCTATTGAAAAATGTTAAGTATTAAAATTATTTTATTATATTTTTATATTATTATATAAGAAAATAAATAAAAATTTAGAATAAGAAGAAGAAAAAAATATTTTGTTTATTTATTGTCTACCGAGTACTCGTTTTAGATAGCCTTTATATATATGGGCTTATATAGTATAATTAACGATTATTGTGAGTTTGTTTGTATTAACAACTGTTCTAATAATTGAAAAATTTTAAAACTTAAGAATTTTAAAAACTTTGGAAAAAACTTTTTTTTTCAAGGTTAAAAATAATCTTTTTTTATCAATGACTAGAAAATTATTTTTAAAAATATATTTCTATTTTCTATAATCCTTAGGAAATAAAGGGTGGAGGGATAATTTTCTAATGATTAATAAAAAATAGCTATAATTTCTTATTCAATATTTCATTTAATCTTATTAATTGATATTTTTTAATGAAAATTAGCTAATCAGTATATACTTACTATTTATTAATTAAAAAAATTTTTTATAGATTATTATGATATTATTCATGTTTTAGATAAATTTAAATGGATATACTATATGTTAAATCTAATACATGATATTATTTAAATTATTATACTTTATTAAATTAATGTTTGTAGCAATATTCGCTCTAATTTCCTATAATTTAATAAATATATGTTTTTTTAATCTTATATTATGAATTTTGTTATTTAATATAGCTATTGATTAATTTAATAAATATATGTTTTTTTAATCTTATATTATGAATTTTGTTATTTAATATAGCTATTGATTAATTTAAAGTTGAGATATTTTTATCATAAGGTATAATTTCATTAAAATCATAAGGCATAATTTCATTAAAAATAATAATTTGTTAGGGGTCGAATTAAAAATGGAAGAAAAACAATTAGAGAGTAAAGTTTCTTTTCAAAACAAAACTATAAAATTAATAATACTATCACTTTTATGTATAGCATTTTTATCAATAATTTCAGGTGTAAATGCTGCAGACTTTAACAGTACTAATGGCACACAAGCCACTATCCAACCACTCATTGAAAATACATCCGAAAATCTTATCATTCTTCGTGAAGGAAACTACAATGAACTGGGAACTTTAAATATTAATAGAAGCCATCTCACTATTAGGGGAGATGGACAAGTCAATATCAATGGTTCTGGTACTTTATTTAATATTAGCTCACCTGCAACTAATATCACTATTGAAAATTTAAACATAAGTGGATATGCAACAGCTATACAGATAAATAATAATGTTCACAATATTATAATTAAAAGCAACACAATCAATGTTACCAACACTGGTATTAGCTTTATTACTACAAATGGTGCTAGATTTACTGGCATAAAAATTGAAAACAATACAATAATTGCTAATAATCTCGGTATTGCTCGTACTTATGGTTCGGCGATAGAGTTTGACATAACCATCACCAACAACAACATCACAGGAAAATCTAGTAGTGTTTATTTCTATGTATCCACTAGTAATAACATCATAACTATCGCCAACAACAACATCACAGGAACAGAAGGATATGGTGTTTATCTGTTTGCATCCCATAGCAATAACATCATAACCATCATCAACAGCACTATCACAGGAACAGGAGGGTGTGGTGTTCATCTGTCTGGATCTGGTCACGGCAACAACACCATAAACATTAAACACAGCACCATCACAGGAAAAGAAATAAATGGGGATGGTGTTTTTATGTCTCTATCTAGTGGTAACAACATCATAACTATCATCAACAGCAATATTTCAGGAACAGCAACATCAACATCAGGAGGAAGAATTGGTGTTTATTTGAATGTAGATAATAGTAACAACATCATAACTATCATCAACAGCAATATTTCAGGAACAGCAACATCAACATTCGGATGGGGGTGTGGCATTTATTTATCTGGATTCGCTAGTAATAACACTATAAACATCATAAACAATAACATCACAGGAATAACAACATCGGGAAATTGTTATGGCATTCATTTATCTATAATCACTAGCAATAATACTATAAACATCACCAACAACAATATCACAGGAACATCTAGAGGTGTTTCTCTGAATGCACACAACAGCAACAACACCATACTAGATTTCATTGGAAATACTATTAAAAGTGATAATTATGGTATGTTTATTTATTCCGATAATTCTTATCTCAGTGATTTGTCTTTGGTGAATAACACTATTGAAAGTGGTAATATTGCTTTGTACTTCTATTTAGATGGGTTGTCTAATGTTGTAAGTGGTATTCTTGTTAGAGCTAATACTATTCTTGCAGTTAATACTGGAATTAGCTTCTATTCTAAGTTTTATAGTACTGTTAACATGACTGTTAATTATAACCGTATTTTAGCAACTAATGGACATGGGTTAGATTTCACAGCTGTTACTAATAATGGTAGTGATTTTAATTTTAATTGGTGGGGGCTTAATAATATCACAGATAAAATTATTGGCTCTGTTACTATTGATAATTATTATATCTTGAATATTACTAATATTACTAATTTAGAGGATGTTCGTGTTGGTAATATGCTTGAATTTGCTTTAATGATTTTAAATACTAATTTAACTAATTATGGTATTGAAAATATGCCATTTTTTACTATTAATGGCACTTTTAATGAGGATGACAAGTATTGGTCTATTCGTAATAGTTCTGATTATCTTTTTGTTTATCAGTTTACTGTTTCAAAAGCTGGTTTACAGATTATTGATGCAGAATGTGATTTGCAATATGTGAAAATAGAGTTCCATGCTTTTAAAACCGACACAATTGTTGAAGTTACTAATATTGCTTGCATGGTTGATGATGAGATTACTTTGTCTGCTAGGTTAACTGATGTATTTGGAAATCCACTTTATGGTAAAACTGTCATGTTTTATATTAATGGTGTTTATGTTGGTGAGGGCGAAACCGATATTAATGGCGTTGAAACTGTTAAATATGTGTCTAAAGCTTCTGAAACTTTTCAAATCAAAGTTATCTTTGAAGACGACGATATTTATAAGTCAAGTGATAATATTGGTCTTTTAATAGTTAATGAAAAGTTAAACAATACAAACAATACAAATAATACTATCAATACAAACAATACAAATAATACAAACAATACAAACAATACAAATAATACTATCAATACAAACAATACAAATAATACTATCAATAATAATAACCCTACTAATGAGGGTGACATTATTAATGAAGATTCAGATGTAATTGATGATGATGGTACTGGTGATGATACAAGTAATAATTCATATGCATCAGCAGCTATGAAAAAAACAGGTATACCAGTAATAGCTTTCTTATTGGCATTAATATGTTCTATAGGATTATTTACTATAAGGATTACTAAAAAATAATAATATTGTTTTGTTTTTTTGAGCTGATTGTTTATTCAGTTCGATTCTTTTTTTTATTTTTTTAAATTCATTTTTATTTTATTGTTTTTTATTTATTATAGACATTTTACTTATTATAGACATTTTTACTTATTATAGACATTTTTTTATTATAGAATTAATTATATAAATATGTATTTTAAAATATATTTTTATAAATGTATTTTTTGAATAAAGTTTTTTATAAGAATATAAAATAATATAAGATAATATAAGATAATATAAATTAATATAAATTAATATAAATCATATTATATAAAATAGATATATATAACATAAATCAGATATATCAGTTTTTTGATATATCAGATAATTAAGTATTTTTTTATTTTTCAAAATAAATTTTAAAATGGAGCAGTATAATGAAATTAGGATTTTCATCTCTATCACT
>WRCI01000102.1 GCA_009784145.1 Methanobrevibacter sp. | reverse complement strand
GCAATCCACTAGTTTGAAACAATAAATCAGAGATTTTAAGGTCATATGAATATTCATTGGCTTTATAAATATGTAATCCTTTTAGATCATCTTTGTTAAAATAATCCACTAAATAGTCATCTAGTGACAACATTTTTTTCTCTTGTAAAATCAATATACAAGATGTGACAAAAAGTTTAGAAATGCTAGCCATAAAAAGTGGTGAATTAATGTCTTTACCACCATAACCACAGTTTACAGAGAAATCGCCTTTTGAATTTTCAACAAATAAAACTGCCTCATGAACATTTTTTGAGCTAGTTGCATTATCAAAAATCTTTTCAATTTGTTTTTCCATTTTTATATATTCATTATTTGAATCATCCACAAAATCACATTCTATTTTTTTATAAGAGGGTTATATTCATTTTACAATTCTAGAAAAAATATTTTTATATAAATGAGTTTCTTTCTCATTTCTAATTAAATTTTCCAAAAAAGAAAAAGTGTGCCATGGTGAGTTGATTGTATAATTACAATAAAAACATTTATAAAACACTGAAAACAAAACATAATACATATTAAAATTGTAGTAAAAATAAAACAAGTACTGAAAAGGGAGTTCAGAAGGTAATGACTTTCGAAACCTCCCAAGATTAATGAAAAATCCCAATTAAGAGAAATGTATTTATTTTTAAAATTTATATATTATTTAAAATTTATATATTATTTAAAATTTATATATTATAATATTTTACTTAAAAATCAAATCCTATCTAAATCATCGTGAAAATGTTTAAATTCCCTTAAAATAGGTGTTATTATGATTACAGAAACAAATGAAGTGAAATCTAGAATATCAACTGAAAATTTTGAATCTTCTGATAAAACTCAAAGAATAGCTAAATATGATAACTTACGAGGTCTGGCGATGACCTTAGTCGTTTTTGGTCATGTCTTAGGTTCTTTTTTTTACTTTAATTTCTATATTGATATTTTTAACTTCATATACATTTTTCATATGCCATTATTATTTTTTATTAGTGGATATTTCACTAAAATCGGTTCTAATTCTTCTGAAAAAGCATTTAAAAGAATATTAATTCCTTATATTATTTTTGCAATTATTAACACTGGGATAATGATAGCAATTAGTTTATTGATGGGTAAGAACCTTTCAGAAATACAAATTTTTAGTCCACTTTTAGCACTTTGGTATTTAGCTGTTTTATTTATTATTAGATTAATCTTTCCGATATTAATAAAAATAAAACATATCTTTTGGGTTAGTTTAATTATTGCATTAATTGCTGGTTTAATAGCCATACACAGTCATTTAGACTATCTTTTCTGTATTACACTAACCATGTTACCTTCCTTTTTACTAGGATATTACTACAAAAATTCAACTAGTAAAAAACTCGCATATATTTTCTCATTTTCCAAAAACAAGTTAATTCCATTGGTTCTTCTTATTGTATTGTCTATAGCTATAATCTTAGTTTTCTCAAATGTTCCCTATATGTTTTTCATGTATAAACAAAGTTTTGCACAATTAGGTCTTAGTAATATTTATGGAATAATAATTAAGTTAGGTACTATTATATTTGGTTTTATGATGATAATTTTACTTAACAATGTAATAAGTGACAAAAAGAACTTTTTAACCAAAGTTGGTGTTAATTCATTAGCACTATACGTTTTACATAATTTTCTTACACATCCAGTCAATTTGTTTTTAAAAACATCTTTTGGTTTAATTATAAAAAACAATATAGTATTATCTTCTATTTTTCTCATTTTTGTAACTATTATAATTGTCTTCATATTGTCAAGAGACTTTGTAACCAATATTGTAAATAAAATTATTAATTCAATTTCAAATTTTGTTTTAAGTTAGGTTTAAAATTGTTTTAACTGGAATTTAATATAAAAAAACGAGCAAAGAATAGATAAACAAAGAAAAAATAGATAAACAAGCAAAAAATAGATAAGCGACCAAAAAATAGATAAGCAAACAAAAAATAGATAAGCAAACAAAAAATAGATAAGCAAACAAAAAATAGATAAACAAGCAAAAAATAGATAAGCAAACAAAAAATAAAGAAAAATAGATAGAAAAAAAGAGAAATAAAGAGAAATGAAGAGTCAAATAACATGAAAGCATTACTTGTTATAACTGGAAGAGGATTAGGTGGAGATGCAGTTATTGCATTGAATATTATTCGTTCTTTAGAAAAAAAAGGAATTCATTGTGAAATTGCTCTTGATTATGATGCACCAGGATTAATTTTTAAAAAAAATAGTTACAATTGGCATAAAATATCAATACCTCAAGCAGGAGGTCATGCAGCTACTAAACTAGCTACAATCAAAGCTGGCTTTAAAACAATTAAAGCATCTATTGAAGCTAGAAAATTAATAAAAAAATTAAAAGTGGATGTTGTAGTTGGTATTATAGGTGGTGGTGCTGTTGTTGGTTGTGTAGGTGCTAAATTAGCTAAAATCCCTGCTGT
Source organism: Methanobrevibacter sp. (assembly GCA_009784145.1). Classification (GTDB taxonomy): domain Archaea; phylum Methanobacteriota; class Methanobacteria; order Methanobacteriales; family Methanobacteriaceae; genus Methanobinarius. The sequence continues at coordinate 3,770 of WRCI01000102.1, read as the reverse complement.
AGGTGTTATTAACACTCCTACAGATACAAAAGTCTGTACACGACTAAATACATGTATAGCTTTTCCTGAAATTGATTTGTTCAGGTCAAAAAACATTCCTAAAAATGTACATAAATCATTTTACCCTTTAACATCTGGAATTACAGATGGGGATAAAACCAAAGCATTAGCAAAATTAAAGGAAATATCTAAAAAAAATATCAAAAATGAAAAAAATCTTTTTGATGAAAATAAACCAAGTATTCTATTTTCTTCAGGTTCTTCTTTATTTGAACTTATGGTGAAAGCTATATCTAATGCATCAAATCCTGAATTATCTGATTTATCTGATAAATACAATTTATTATTAGTTGGAATTCCATTAGAAGAAGAGTATTTAGACTTAATCGAGGAAAGTAAAATTATCTACTTAGGATATATTGATTGGATAAAAGATCTTTATGAATTAATAGATTTAGCTATTTTAACAGACGATGGAGTTATGATTCAAGAAGCTATGGCATGTGAACTTCCAACTATAGCTTTAACAAGAGTAAAATGGGGAAGATATCATAATATGGCAGGAATCTTCTCTGGAGCTGTGGTTGAATCAAGCATAGATGAATTGAATAATAAAATAGAAGAATCTATAACTAATTTAGATGAAATGAAAAATAAAGCAAAAGAATACAGTAAACAAATTCTTTTATCTAATGAAAAAATAAGTAAAATCATAATAGATGAAGCTAAAAATAAATAAAGTCTATTTTTTCTAAGTAAAAATACTATTAATAAATCAAAATAATTAATAAGCTAAGATAAAAAGTAAGTTAAAGTGATAATAAGTTAAATAGATAAAATAAATAGAATATATATAAAAATTAATAAAAAAATAAATAAAATAAAAAAGTTTCAGATTAATCTAAAACTTTACTTTTAATAATTTCCACTCTCTTAAGAGGATAAATCTTTTTAGCTTTATGATAAATTTCAGAAGCCATTCTTCCATTAACAGATGTTTCAATAACATCTTCAAAGCTTCTTTCACTTGCTAATTTTTCAACCAAATCATGAATAGTTTCTCTCATGAATTTTTGTTGAGAAGATTTAGATCTTCTTGTGGTTATAGCTAAAACATGAAGTTTCATTTTATAATCATCTTTAGTCTTAATATATACATGAGTATCAATTCTACTGGTTCCTCTTCTAATCATACTTCTAACATAATCAGTAGTTACTTTATGTCCTGTGAATTTAGTATTAGCTATATCTCCAGCTACATTATCAACTTCAAATTTTAATTTTATGTATTGTTTAGAGAAATCACCTGTTAATTCTCTCATTGTGACTTCTACTCCTCTGCCTATTAAAAAATCAGGATCTCTTGATGGAGTATCTCCTATTTCTTTATCTCCAAAAGCTACTGGAGTTTTAATAGTATACCAAGATTTTTCTTTCCATGTGTCACGTACTCTTCGTCTTTTTGCCTTTGCCATATATATCACTTCCTTTTTAATCTTTTATTTAATTCCTTTTTCTTGTAATTTTAATAAATAATATTTTAAATTATATTTTAAGTTACATTTTAAATAATATGTTAAATTGTATTTTAAATTATATTTTTTAGTTAATTTTTATAATAAATATTTATAATATATTATATTTTTTATATATTAATTTAAATAAAATATATTAAAATTATAAAATTATTTATAAAAACCTTAATAAATTATATAAGATTATATAAAATTAGATAAAACTATATAAAGTTATATAAAGCTATATAAGATTATATAAAACTATATAAAATTAGATAAAATTATCTATAATAATTATAAAAACAATAAAAATCAAACCAAATTAGCACACTAACTCTAAAATTAGCTAATTCGCAAATCTGATATTGGACTCAATCCAAATACTAATAAAAATTGCTTATAATAAAGTTTTAAAATACTTTAAAACCCGCCCATAAAGGTTAATATATCTTTTAAGTTTATCCTATTTAAAGTTTTTGAGAAGATGAAAAAATAAATAAAAAAAATTAATTTCTCCTTAAGAGAATAATTTATATAACAATGATTTATTTTAACTAAGAATCTTATTTTAACTAAAAATCATTTATTTGATAATCTAACACTGAGCGTATTTTTACTAGTAACCTTGTTAGTAACAAATCTCTTACCTTTTACATTAGCATTAATTGTTATAATAAATTTAACTGACCTAGTACCTCTATTAAGGTCTTTAATGTCAAAGGTGATTGTTCTTGATTTTTTATTTAATTTGAATTTACCTAAGTTACCAGTGACTTTAACAGGATTTACCCCTTTAGCAAATTTATAAGTAATTTTACCAGTCAATGCATTTGGTCCATTATTTTTAATAGAAGAACTTAAAGTAGAAGAACTTTTAGATCTTTTAACTTTGTTATTGATTACAACATTAGAATGCCTTTTAACATCTAATCCCATATTAGCAGAACTTGAAACATACTCACTATCTCCAGCATATCTAAAGCTAAAAAGTAAAATACCAGTTAGGGAAACTTTATAAGAAAAAGCAACAAAACCTTTATTATCAGTTCTAGAAGTTCCTACTTTTATGCCGTTGAAAAATAAATCAATAACCTTGTTAGCAAGAATTTTACCATTAGAATCATGTAAAGTAGCACTCAAAATAACATTCTTACCATAAGTACATTTAATATTATTTCTAGAAAGAGAAACTTTAGTGACTATTTTATTAATAAAGAGATTAGCTACACCAAGAGTTGATTTATAAAATTCATTACCATAATAACTTGCAGTCCAAATATAATTACCTGCACTACCACGATAATTGAACCTAGCTACACCATTACCATCAGTAATAGCATTTCCAATAAATACATTATTAACAAAGAATGAAACAAGTTGATTAGCTAATGGTCCACTATTATGACTAAGAGTAGTAGTTAAAACAACAGTTTGACCCTGAGAAGCAACAATATTACTAAGAGTATGAATAGTATCTATTTTATCAATAAAGAAAATAAGATTAGAACTTGAAGAAGCTTTATAAGTAATGCCCAAATTATCAGTGCCATTATAGTAAGCATACCACATAGCATTAGCAACATTAGGCCTATATGTATAAGTAGCTACACCATTAGCTCCAGTCCTATTTGTGCCAACAAGCTGACCATTTACATAGAAATACACTAAGTTATTACTTAAACCTTTGCCATTAGAAGTTAAAGTAGCAGTTAAAACAACATTTTGTCCATAAATACTATTAATTTCATTAGCAACAATTTTAGTAACATGACTAACATTTGTAAATGACCAAGTATTAGAACTCCCACCAGCAATAACATCACTGCCACCACTACTAACACAATTTACAAACTCAGTACTATTAAAATACCAATTTTCAGAACCAGTACTATAAATAGCTCCACCAACACCACCAGCAGCAGAATTTAAAAAAGTAACATTCACAAATGACCAAATATTACAAGTATCAGCATAAATAACACCACCATTACCCTTAGCATTACAGTTTTCAAAGACAACATTGACAAAAGACCAATTATTAGCATTTCTAGCAAATATTGCACCACCATTACTATCACTATTACAATTTATAAAAGCAACATCCTTTAAATTACAAAATCCTCTTTCTGAAGATATTGCACCACCATTTCCTGTTGATCTTCCATTTGTGAATACTATTCCATAAATATTAACAGTAACTCCATTAGCTATAGTAAAGAAACTATATAAACCTTCACCATCAAGAATAGTATC
>WRCI01000101.1 GCA_009784145.1 Methanobrevibacter sp. | reverse complement strand
TATCTAATTCCAAATAATTTACCATCAACTGTAATTTCAACTGGATGATTAAACATTGGTATTTTATTTTCATCAGTTACACGGGCTTTTACTGTAACAGAGCCATCACTATTTTCAGTTATGTTTGTATCAATATTAACTTTTCCTTTTTCAATATCAAAGCTATTACTATTTGAAGAGGAAAAATAGGCATTATTACCTGCATATGTAACTGAAACATTATTTTTTCCAGAAATTGTTGGAGTGTAAGATAAACTCCATACACCATTATTGTTAGTTGTTATCTGATATGATTTATCATTTACAGTGACAATAATTTCAGCATTAGCTAAAGAATTACTTTGAACATCGGTTAAAACGCCTCTAATTATAGTGTCTTGATTAACTTTAGCATTATCTGGAACAAGAAGCGTTGTAATAGTATTTACTTTATCTGCATTAAAGTTTGCAGTACTATTAAATCCAATGTGTGTATTGTTTCCTGCAAAGTTTACTGAAACAATATGATTTCCACTAGTAGTTATTGTGAAATTCAATGACCATGTACCATTACTCCCAGTTCTTACAGTCTGAGTTTGTCCACCTACAACAACAGTTAATCGTGTGTTAGATAAACTATTACCCTTTTCATCAGTTAAAACACCATTAATTGTAATTTTGTCCCCTGCTTTAAGATTGTTTGGAACAACAATAGTAGTGCTGGTTGACAATCTAATTGTTATATGGGCTGGTTTAATAATAATATCATATAATCCACCTGTGTATTCACCATGAACTGGTATAGTACCTAAAATGTTTGGAGTATAGTCAATATTTACTTGACCTTCATTAACAAAGACATTATCTTTAAAGTCATTATCGACATAGAAACTAATATCTCCTCCTGTAATTGGATTATTCATATCATCAGTTAAATAAGCATATAAAATAATATTTTCGCCCAGTTTAACATTCATTACAGGGTTATTTAAGTAAGTTAAGACTAATCCACCCATATTACCAATATTATAAATTACATTACCATAAGCTTCATCATCTATTTTAGCATCAAGAATAAAAATTTCATCAACTTCACCTATACCAATTCCTGCAAGATTACCAGTCATGGTGTTGCCAGAAACATTCATGTTTCCACTATTAAATATACCTCCACCATAGAAATTTGCAGTATTATTAGTAAAGTTTGAATAATTCAAAGTAAAAGTACCATCATTGTAAATAGCTCCACCCTCATTCGCAGTATTATTAGTAAAGTTTGAATAACTTAAAGTAAAAATACCATCATTATAAATAGCACCACCAAATGAATTTATATGTATTCCAAGACATTGAGAATCATCAGCATTTCCATCTAAAAGCTGAAGAATAATTTGATTCTCTTGATTTAACATTTCATTAACACAAATAGCTAATGCATTATTATCATTAAAATTACAATCAGAAACAATCATATCCCCACTATTATAAATAGCACCACCAAAATTAGCACCATTATTAGTGAAATTTGAATAACTTAAAGTAAAAGTACCACTATTATAAATAGCCCCACCAAATGAATCTATAACTATTGACTCTGTTATTGGTAAATCCATAATACCATCATCGTCTTCATCGTCATCTGAAGGTAGAGGATTCTTTGGATATAATATTTCAATAAAACAATTAGCTAATGCATTATTATCATTAAAATTACAATCAGAAACAATCATATCCCCACTATTATAAATAGCACCACCACCAAAATTAGCACTATTATTAGTGAAATTTGAATAACTTAAAGTAAAAGTACCTGAATTATAAATAGCACCACCCAAAGAGTCTCCATCTATTAGAAAACCTGTAGCATCACCACTTACACGATTATTAATGAACAATGAATTTTCCATAGTAATAGTACCTTTATTATTATATATAGCTCCACCATTATCTGCAAAATTGTTTTCAAATATACAATTTATAAATGTTATATTACTATTAAATCCATTGAAAATTGCAGCACCATCATCTGCAACTGCATTTCGGAAGGTGATGTTTATGAATTTTACATTTAAATTATCTTCTATGTTGAATAGCCAATTACTGTTTTTACCATCGATAACTACCTTATCTGGTGATCCATTTCCTTGAAATGTTACATTTCTTTCAACAGTGATATTTGTATTGTTGATACCAGAATAGTTTCCAGGGTTTAAATGTATTGTTCCTACAAAATCATCAGAATCTAAGGCTCCTTTTATCCCCTCATCATCAGTATCATTAATAGATGTAGCAAAACTAAATTGTAAACTAAATGCAAGCAATAGTACCATAGCTATAATAATTAATATAGATTTGTTTACATTTTTATTTTTCATCATCTTATTATCACCCCCTGTAATGAAAAAATTTAAGTTTAAAGTTAGCGTGTCTTGTTGTTATTTTGTTTAATTTGCTCTTTTATATTTTTATAAGAATACATTGAAAGTTATTAAATTTATTTCTATTATATATCTGCTTTCCATTGGATATATTCTCTTTACATCTGAAATAAAAAATCCCATTTTAATGAGCACTAATAAAAATTCATTATATAAATTAGTTTCAAAAAGCTAAAACACTAACATATTATATGTATTATAAACATGCAATATAAATCTTTCTACAATTAAACGATTATTCAATGAAAATTATATTCAGTTTGTAAGTATAAAAGTTTTTTATTCTATATATTGATTAATTTGTTATATATTATATAAAATAATTAATTTATTCTATATTTATATAAAAATTACTATTTAAATTATAAATTATATTATATATTATAAATGAAAATTAAATTATTCTATATTTATATAAAATTTAATTTATTTTTAATTTGTTTTTATATTATAAGTGAAAATTAATTTATTCTATATTAAAAATAATAATAATAATAATATAGAATATAATTAGTAAAATAACATAAATATTGATAAAATAATAAAAAATTAAGGAATTCCCTTAAAATCATTCCATAAATATAGCTGGTTTATAAGGTAAAGCATTTCTTGCTTTATTTTGTGGATCATAGCTATTATCTTTATGAATAATAATTTCAGCATTTGCTTCTTGAGATATGAAGTCTAAAGCATCTGAAAATATATCATATTCATCTATTTTTCCAATATATCTTATTTTAGTCATTTCACGACTGATTTTCTTAGCAAATTCAGCTAATTCTTTTTTATTATCATGAACCCCTTCTTTAATAGCTTTTCCCATAATTTGACCAATATCTGGCTTTCCAACATCACTAGCTATTCTATATAATTCCCATTTCCAAGGAGAAGCTAAATAAACATGGACTTTATCTCCCTCAACATCAACAATCTTTTTAATTTCATTGATATCTTTAACCATTGTTTGAACCATTTCTTCATACTTTTCAATTACTTCACTTGGAACACAGTTATCTACCTGTAAATTTAAAGTAGGGCTACATTTCATTGGGAAGTATTGATATGTAATCGGCCAAGGAACTTCACTAACAAAACCTTCACCACCATGTTTTTCCCAAATTTCTTCACAAGTATGTGGTGTAAAAGGAGCAAGAATTCGTATCCATGATTCAAGTATTGAAGATAGAACAAAAACCAAAGCTTCATAATCTTCATTAAGTCCACTAAGTTCATCAACTCCACTAGCTTCATCAACTCCACTAGCTTCATCAACTCCACTAGCTTCATCAACTCCACTAGCTTCATCAACTCCACTAGCTTCATCAACTCCACTAGCTTCATCAACTCCACTAGCTTCATTAACTCCATTAGATTTATCAACTCCACTAGCTTCATTAACTCCATTAGATTTATCACTTTCAGGATTATTATTTTTATTAATATTTTCAATTAAATGTTTTGTGCGGTAAAGATAATGGTCAACGTCTTTTTTAAGAAGATATAAACAATCTTGAAGAGCTTTTCTAGTTTGGAAACCTTCAAGTGCTTTAGTTGCATCATTAATTCTAATATATAGCTGATTCATCATCCAAAGGTCGATTTTTCTAGTTAAATCGACTTTTTTAATATTCTTTAAATCAATGTGAGATCCTTTAATATCTTCTATTTTTTCTGCAAATTCAAAGAACCACTCTAAACGTCTTTTAGTTCCAATTACTTCACTTTCTCTCCAATCAAAATCTTGCCATGGTTCAGCTGAAGACATTAAAAATAATCTTACAACATCTGCACCATAGTTTTGGATTGCATCACTAAGAAGAATAACATTTCCTTTAGATGAAGACATTTTATGACCTTCAAGTAAACCCATTCCAAAAACAACCATTCCTTGTGGCCAATTTTCAGGAGGAAAAATAGCTGCATGATGGAACATATGAAAACTAAGATGGTTTCCAACTAAATCTTTAGCTGACAATCTCCAATCCAATGGATACCAATAATTAAATTCATTTTGAATTGAATTGATAATATCCTGATTTACTTTAAGTTCTTCTTCTGTATCCTTATTAAAAAAGATTTTTTCAAAGAAAGCATCATTTAAATCATTAGAATTCACTTTATTTAAGTATTTAGCTATTGTATAATAAGACATATAAATAGTAGAATCTGATAATGGTTCAATTAACCATTGTTTATCCCAAGGAAGATGAGTTCCAAGACCAATTCGTCTTGAACAAGCCCAATCTTCAAACCATCCAATATAGTAATTAAGATTAGATCTTATTTCATTTGGAATTATGGTTTCATTTCTAAGTAATTCTCTTGTTTTTTCTTTCCAATCTTCATCAGAATATTTAAGGAACCATTGATCAGCCATTACTTTAACTACACATTTAGTTCCACACCTACAAATAATTGGATGTTCTGCAAAATCATACATTATAGAAGCTTGATTTTCATGAATCATTTCTTTTTTAATTTCTTCCCTTGCAATATCTACTTTTTTACCTGCATAAATAGGAATATGCCCACTCATGATTCCTTTAGAATGTTCTACCTTATACAATTCATTGGTAGCTTTTTCTAAATTAGAATCTTCTTGATGTTCAATTTCAAAATCTTTAATTACATCACGAGCTGGAATTTCCCCATATTTTTCAATAGTGATAACATTTAAAGGTTCTGTTTCTTCTACAATCTCTTTTAGATTATATTCATCTAGTAATTTTTTGTTATTTTTTAAATCTTCTAGTGCAATATAATCAGCTGGAGCATGTCCAGGAACAGAAAATACTACTCCAGTTCCATAGTTAGGATCTACAAAACTAGCTGGAAAAATTGGATGTGGCTTTCCAGTAACTGGATTTTCAATATTTTCTCCAATAAGTGGATTTGGATCAATATTTCCAATAATTTTCAAATTATCTATTTGATTAGAAAGATTTTCATAAGATTCTTTACTTATAATCCATATTTCGCCATTTGTACTATTATTTCTACTAGTATTAGATGGATTATCTTCACTAACTACTTTATTTTCATTAGCTACTCCATCAACATCACTAACAACACCATTTTCACTAGTTACACCGCCAACACCATTAACTACTTCATTTTCACTAGCTACACCACCAACATCACTAGTTACCTCAATATATTCAACATTAGGATTTAACCAAAGATTTGTTGCACCATAAATAGTTTCTGGTCTAAAAGTAGCTGGAACTAAATATTTTCCATCTAAATCAGTTCCTATAATCTTAAATTTAAGAAGAGTTAGTTCATTTACAGCAACTCCTTCTCCTTCTAAAAGGTCATGATCACCTACTGGATTATCACAATGAGAACAATATTTAACTGGATGGTTTCCTTTTCTTACCAAACCCATATTTTTTAATTTTTTTATTTGCCATTCCACAAATTTCTGATATGTGGGATCAGTAGTTCTAAATTCTCTTCTCCAATCAATTGAATACCCCATATCATCCATTACATTATGATATTCTGTGCTGAAATATTTTACTATGTTTTCTGGATTTTCAAGTTTTGGAAGCTCGTCTTTAGGAACTTTATGAATATTTTCATATAAATCTAATGTCCATGGATCTTTGTTTCTAATTCTACTAGCTATTCCAATAACAGGAGCTCCAGTTACATGCCATGCCATTGGAAACAAGACATTAACCCCTTGCATCCTTTTAAATCTTGCATAAACATCAGGAACTGTGTAAGTTCTACCATGACCAATGTGCATAGCTCCACTTGGATAAGGATAAGCTACTGTTAAAAATATCTTTTCTCGCTCATCATGATTTGATTCAAATAGCTTTGCTTCTTTCCATTTATCTTGCCACTTTTTTTCCATTTCT
>WRCI01000100.1 GCA_009784145.1 Methanobrevibacter sp. | reverse complement strand
TTATATAATTTATTATATTTATATATAAAACTATAAAATTAATTGTTTTTCTATATATAAACTATATAATCAATTAATTTTATTATAATAAATAATAAAAAATAATAAAAAATAATTCAATATCAATAAATAATAAAAAAATTAATAGACACTAAAAATAATAATATTTATAAATGAAAATTAAACCAACTTTTAGTAAAAAAATATCTATTGATGAAACTAATATTAATTTAATTTCAGATATTGATATTGAAAAACATAATATTGAAGATTTTATAATAAGTGAAAGAAATCTTTTAAAAGATTATATGGTCAAAAATCCATTATTTGCAAAAACTTTAAAACCATATAAACCTTATAATCATTCTAACCATTATAAAATCTCCAAGTCTAATGAATTAGATGAAAATAAAACAAAACACAAACCACAATTTGAAACAAATAAGTCAAAAAAACTTCAAATAAACAAGCCAGAAGAACTTCAAACAAACAAGTCAGAAAAGTTTCAAACAAATAAGCCAGAAAAACTTCAAACAAATAACAAAAAACTTCCAAAAATCATTGAATTAATGATAACTGCAGCTAATATAGCTAAAGTAGGACCTACAGCAACAATAGCTGGAACAATATCTGAACTTACTCTTGATTTTCTAATCAAAACGGGTTCTAAATATTCAATTGTTGATAATGGTGGAGATATAGCTTTTTTAAATAATTATGAGAAAAAAGTTATTTTTGGGATTTATGCAGGAAAATCCCCATTATCTGGAAAAATAGGTCTTGAATTTAAACCAAAAAAGAAAAATTATCCTTTAGGAATATGTTCTTCATCAGCTTCAGTTGGATATTCTCTTAGCTATGGGCGATCTGATTGTGTGACTGTAATAGCTAATCAAGCTAGTATAGCTGATGGATTAGCTACATCAATTGGAAATAAAGTTAATGGAAAATTAGATAGTGCTGCAGTTGAAAATGGTTTAAACTTTGCAGAAGAGTTTGAAGAATATTTTATTGGAGCTTTAATAATTGTTGGAGAAACAATTGGTACTATAGGAAAAGTTCCAAAAATAGTTGAAACAAAATAAACTCTGATTAAATTAAAGTTATTCTAATTTTTAAGGAATATTTCTAATTTTTAGTGAACAGTGCAAAAGTATAGTAAATATTTTAGAAGTATACTGAATATTCATATCTCTTAGTAAATATTTTAAACTTTTAATTATGTTTTTAAAATTTTATTTTAATATTATATAAAATGAATAATTTAAATTATTAGATAATTATAAATATTTAATAATAAATTTTTTATATAAGTATTGATATATGATAATATAATAATTGTTTACATGTATATCTCAATATTAAGTAATCAAGCAATAAGATTAATATTATCAAATACTATCTTTTACTAAACTCCTCAAAATGTATTCAAATGTGAAAAAAGTATGGGTTAATACTAAAGAAAGAATTAATACTAAAGAAGGAATTAATTTATGAAACTTAAATATTTATGGATTGTATTATTATTTTTATTTATTTTAGTTACTATAAGTCAATCTTCAGCTGCTGAATATAAAGTGAATCCTAATAATTCTACAGAGGAGATTAATGCCTTAATTAATACTATGAATATAAAAGATACTCTTTTTTTTGAAGACGGTGTTTATCAGGATAAACCCCTATTGATTAATAAAAATAACATTACTTTAACTGCTAATAAAAATAAAGTACTCTTTAATGGATCAGGTATGTCTTTTAATGAAAGTGCAATTAATATAACTGGAATATACATCACTATTGAAAATATAAATATTAGTAATTATTTTAATGGAGTTTTTAGCTCTTCTGATTATAATAATATTAAAAACTGTTATTTTCAGGAAAATGAAAATGGAATATTCTTAAGAGGAAATTTTAACACTATTTCCAATATAATCAGCCACAGTAATGAAAATAATGGAATTGTTATACTTGGAAACAATAATATTATTTCTAACTGTGAAGTCTTTGATAATCGTGATGGATTATGGATTATGGGTGATTATAACATTATTTCAAACATTGCTGCATATGATAATAGATATTCCTATGAAACTACCTATGGAATTTTTATTCAAGGAATCCATAACACTATTTCTAGCTTTTCATCTTATAATAATTCTTTTGGAATATTTGTAGAAGGATATAATAATTCTCTTTCATATGGAAATACTTTTTCTAATTTTTGTGGAATATCTATTGAAGGTGATTTTAACAATATAAGTAATTGTAATAGTAATTATAATGATCAGGACGGAATTATTATAGTTGGAAACAACAGCAATATAATTAATTCAACAGCTAATAATAATTACTTTGGAATTTTTGTATTGGGAATATATACTAATATAGTAAAATGTATAGCTAATAATAATGGTCAATATGGTATTCATACTGCAGCTAGTCATGACATCAATACTTTAGCAGGACATAATAATGTTAAAAATTCAATAACTATAAATAATACATTTTTTGGAATATTTTTAGAAGGTGGGGAAGATTTTATTATCAACTGTACAATAATTGGTGGGATGTTTGGAATTGCAATGACCAGAAACAATAATAATCTTTACAACTCAAGAATTTACAATACTACTTATGCTGTTTTTCTTGAGAGAGGGTCTGATTATAACATTACAGGAAATATCTTACAAGATAATGAGATTGCATTTAGTTTTGCTGAAATGGGTTCAATAAACAATGTTAATATTAATTTTAACCTTATTTTAAACAATTCCAATAATTTCAACATAAATACCGCTTATAGTACAAGTAATATAATAGCTAACTATAATTGGTGGGGTGAAAATCCTCCAATCAATGAATTTCCAAGCTTAATTTTGATTCAATATTATATTACAACAATATCGCTAATAAATTCATCTAAAGCTTGTGTAGGTGATAAACTAACCTTAAATTTTGAATTTATTATGAATGATACTGATAAAGTTTGTCAACTGCCTGATTTTGTAGCTTATTTAATAAATGATAATAATGATATTATTAGTCTCTTTGGAAATTCAAAAGGATCTGCTAATTATCCTGTAAATTCCATCAATAATAATATTTCTCTTATTTTCAATGGTTATGAATTTGCAAACTTAATCTATATAGCTCCACCTATTAATGGGACTATATCTACCCTTAATGTATCAACTATTTTTGGATATGACACCAATATAACCTGTTTTTTCATAGACATAAATAATGTTTCTATTTCAAATAAAAATTTAACCCTCTTTATTTTTGGTTCAACATATCATGCTACAACTGATAATTCAGGCTTAGCAATATTTTATAATATACTGACTCATAATTTAGGATTATTCACTTTTACAATTTCATATTTTGGAGAAGATTATACTAGCCCTTCTGTAAGTGCTAACTTATTAATTGATCCAGTTAAAACTATTTTATCCATAACATCACCTAATAGTAACTATATAAATGATAACACTCAATTCAACATTAACTTAAAAGATGATAATAATAAACCCTTAAAAAATGTAAGTCTTAAGTTAATCATTGATGGAAAAGAATATAATATTATTACAAATGATTATGGTATAGCTATTTTTAATTATGTGTTTAATAAAGAAGGTGATTTTAAAATAACTCTTTCAATCAACCAAAAAGGATATGCTGGATTTGATTTAACAAAAAATATTCAAGTTTATAAAAAACTTTCATTAATATCTGTGAATAATTATAATAATGTTTATAATGAAATCATTACTTTACAAGCAAAACTATCACATAATAATCAAAATATCAAAGATCAAACTATTTATTTCTATGTTAATAATATCTATGTTGGAACTGGAAAGACTGATAGTAAAGGTATTGCAATTTTAAGATATAAAGTTAATTCAACTGGTAAACTATCAGTTAAAGCTGTTCATAAAGTTAACGATGAATACTTAGGTGATGTTAAGGTTAGTTATCTAAATGTTCCTAAATTATCAGTTATTAAATTAAAAAATAGTAAAGAATTAAAAACTATTAAAGAATTAAAAACTATTAAAGAATTAATAAATATTAAAGAATTAAAAACTATTAAAGAATTAATAAATATTAAAGAATTAATAAATATTAAAGAATTAATAAATATTAAACAGACTAATAATAATAATAATACACAAAATAAAAGGAAATATGTTAAATTAAAGACTGAAGTTAATAACTATGGTCCTAATGAATCTAGTTTTAAAATTTCATATAAAATTCCAAAAAAATTGATAGTTAAAAAGATATATGCTTCAAAAAAAGTAAATAAAGTAAGTTTTAACAAAAAAACTAGAGTTATCACTTGGAAAATTAATACTATTGGAATTAATAAAACTAATAAAATAATCATTGTTCTATATCCAAAAACAGACAAAAAATCTAGATATTCTTTTAAACCAAAAGTTAAAAAATTAGAAATTCTTAAAATGGACTATAATAATAAATTAAGTTTTAAAATTTGAAATTTAACTAAAAAGTTTAAAAATTCATATTTGAATTATTCAAATCATTAAAAAAGAAAAATTAGCCTCAGTTCGCCCATCATTCATCACATATCAGAGCTCATAGGGTTCATCATTGGCTAATATTTAATAAAAAAATTATATAAAATTTTATATAAAATATATAATTTACAATTTATAAAGTATAAAATTATATAAATATATAAAAAATATCAAAACATATACTATTATATATAAAATATATAATTTACAATTTATAAAGCATCTGAAATTATATAAATATATAAAAAATGATAAAATAAAAAGTAATTTGTTAATATATTACAATATTAACCAAACATTACTCCTGCTTCTTTTTTGAATTCTTCGTCATGTTCGAGACCCATTATTTTATCAACAGCATCCATAAAGTCAGCAACAAGAACTTCATCTCGATCTTCTCTTATTGCAAACATTCCTGCTTCAGTACAAATAGCTTTTAAATCTGCACCAGAAACACCATCAGTAAGTGTTGAAAGAAGATCAAGATCTGCTTCTTCAGATAATGCCATTTTAGAAGTATGTATTCTTAATATTTCTTTTCTACCATCTTCATTTGGAAGAGGTACTTCTATAAACCTATCAAATCTTCCAGGTCTAAGAAGTGCAGGATCAAGAATATCTGGTCTGTTTGTAGCTCCAACAATACCAATATCTCCCCTAGATTCAAATCCATCTAATTCCGCAAGTAGTTGCATTAAAGTTCTTTGAACTTCCCTATCCCCACTAGTAGAACTTTTAAGACGTTTAGCAGCTACAGCATCAATTTCATCAATAAATATAATACTTGGAGCTTTTTCTTTAGCTAATTCAAATACTTCTCTTACCATTCGTGCTCCTTCACCAATGTATTTTTTAACAAATTCAGAAGCAACTATTTTAATAAAAGTTGCATTAGTTTCATTAGCTACTGCTTTAGCAAGTAATGTTTTACCAGTTCCAGGAGGACCATATAAAAGAATCCCTTTTGGTGGTTCAATACCTATTTTTTTAAATAGTTCTGGTTTTTTAAGTGGAAGTTCAACAGTTTCTTTGACTTCTAGTATTTGATCTTCAAGTCCACCAATTGTAGCATATGAAACTTCTGGTTTTTCTTCAATTTCCATTCCAGAAACATTTGGATCTTTTTCAGATGGAAGTATATCTACTACACTAAATGTTTGTTGATTTAAAGCAACTCTTGAACCAGGAACTAATAGTTTTTCATTTAGCATTTTTGAATAATTTATTACAAAGTGAGGACCCGTACTACTTTTAACAGTCATCCTTGTATCATCAAGAATTTCCAGTATAGTGGCTAAAACTAAAGGAGGAGATCTGAATCTTTCAACTTCTCCTCTAAGAGATTTAGATTCTCTTTCAAGGCGAATTTTTTCGTTTTCCGTTAGAACTTTGTCTTTTTCAAGTTTTCTAACTTTCCACATCAAATTCCGTTTAGTTTTTGTATTTTCTTCTTTTAACATTCTTACTTCTTTTTTAAGATCTTCAATTTTATTAAGAAGTGATTGGGGATTTTCCATGGTCTTAGAACGCTCCTATAATGTTTTTTAATAACAATTTACTTATAAAGATTATATTTTAATTTAATGAATAAACAAATTTAATTATACTATTTATAGTATAAATAATTTTACGACTATTTAAGATATAATATAAATTTAAATTATACAATTTTATAGTATATAATAAATTTAAGTTATACAATTTTATAGTATATAATAAATTTAAGTTATACAATTTTATAGTATA
>WRCI01000099.1 GCA_009784145.1 Methanobrevibacter sp. | reverse complement strand
AACCATCTAAAAACAAGCCATTTTTCCTAAAAATTAATAAAAATATATAAAATTTATGATAAAAAAAAGACAAAAAACACAACTTTTCGATAAAAATACACAAAATTTTTCAACAAAGAAAAATAAAAATCAAAAATAGCCTCAAAAAAATAAATTTCAGAAAAATGTTGATGCACAGCCAATAAAATTATAAAAAAATATAAAATTATAAAAATTATAAAAAATTAAAATTCAATCCCAAAAACAAAGAAATAGAAAAAATATATAAACTTTAATATCTAACTTAAAATACATGATTAAATTTAGTTCTAATGAAATAAGAGACCTTTTTATATCATTTTTTATTATATCATTAGGGTTTTCAATAGTTTTTTCTCGCCAAGACTTCTCAGTTATCCCTCAACTTCTTCCTATGGTAATGGTGGGAGTGGGATTAGGGTTTATATTACATGAACTTGCTCATAAATTTGTAGCTATTCATTACAACTATTGGGCAGAGTATAAAACTTGGGGTCCTGGTTTAGTAATAGCTTTAGCTAGTTCTTTCTTTGGATTCATATTTGCAGCTCCTGGAGCAGTTCATATTAGTGGTTCATATATGAGTGACCGAGAAAATGGAATAATTTCTGTGTCTGGTCCATTAACAAATATAGCTCTCTCATTGATATTTTTAGCCATAGCATTTACCCTAATTGGAAATTTCCCTAGTTTGCCAATGTATGCTCCTTCTGTAGAAATAGCTGTACTTTTCCAAACATCTATATTAGGTTTCTCAATCAATGCATTTTTAGCTCTTTTCAATTTAATACCATTTAGTATTTTTGATGGAGCTAAAGTATTTAGATGGAATCCTTTAATTTGGATAGTAGTAACTGGAGTTGCAGGACTTATGGTATTTGCTTCTTTCACAGGATTACTTTTCTAAAATAAATAATTTCAACAAAATCATTAAAATAATATTTTCTAAAATAACTAATAAAATACAAATTGATAAATATGTTTTCAGATGTTCCTATTAACTATTTTTCTTGTACTCATAGAGCTATTGAACCTTCTAAAACAATAGCTAATTATGAAGATAAGTTAAAAATCGCAGGAATAACTCGTGTTACAGAAATAACACACTTAGACCGTGTTGGAATTCCAGTATTTTCAGCTATTCGTCCTACTGCACAAGGAGGAGGAGTAAGCATATATGCTGGTAAAGGTGCTAAAAGAGAACAGGCCAAAGCATCAGCTATGATGGAAGGTTTTGAACGATACTCAGCTGAAAAACAAAAAAAAGATGAAGTGGCTTCGAAAATAGCTAACATCCAAGAAATGGATGGAGAGAAATTCATCCATCCAAATGACCTTATTCTCTCTAATGAAGTAAAAAATTTAGACTTTGAAGAAGAAAACAGCCTAGAATGGACTATAGCTACTGATATAATTTCAGAAGAAGAGCATTATCTTCCTTCAAATGGAATATTCCACCCATATATACCACTTAAAAGTCAAAATCCTGAAAAAAATAATCAAAAAACTACAACTGCTATTTTTAAAGGAAACACAAATGGATTAGCTTCAGGAAATGTTATAGAAGAAGCTGTTCTTCATGGAATCCTAGAAGTAATTGAAAGAGATGCTTGGAGTATTTTTGAACTTACAAAAAAGAATAAAAAAGAAATTGACATAACTTCAATTGAAAATCCTCTTATTAATAGCTTAGTTGAAAAATTTGAAAAGGAATCTATTAAAATAAAACTTATGGATTTGACTGTAGATATTGATATTCCAACTATTGCAGCTACTGCTGATGATACTGTCCTTCAAGATCCAGCACTTTTAAGTCTTGGAGTCGGAACTCATTTAAATCCTGAAATTGCAGTACTTAGAGCTTTAACAGAAGTAGCTCAAAGTAGAGCTACACAAATTCATGGTACAAGAGAAGATACATCTAGAGCTGTTTTCATGCGAAAAGCAGGTTATATGCGTATGAAAAAGATGAATAAACATTATTTTGAAGAAGAGAATGAAGAAAATATTGTTAATATCTCAGATATTGAAGATAAAAGTACTAATTCCTTAAAAGAAGATATTGAAATAGTTACTAATGAATTAAAAAATAATAACTTAAATAAAATTCTTTTTAAAGATTTAACACGAAAAGAAATTGGAGTGAATGTAGTTAGAGTAGTTATTCCTGGTGCTGAAACTTATGCAATTGATCCTGATAGAATAGGTACTCGTTGGGTTGATTTTGATAGTTAATTCTATATATTCCTGATAAAAATGTCTAAAAAGAAAATAATAATATTTACTGGACCTTCATTGTCCCACGAAGAAGGAATGAAAATATTAAAAGCTGATTATAGATTTCCTGTTAAAAGAGATGATATATTAAAAACTATAACTGAAAAACCAGATATTATAGGGATAATTGATGGAGTATTTCACCAAGATCCTGCAGTGGGGCATAAAGAAATTATGGAAGCTATTAGTAAAGGAATAACTATAGTTGGTGGTGGAAGTATGGGTGCACTTAGAGCTTCTGAATTAGATACTCTTGGAATGATAGGTATAGGATATGTTTACAACGAATATGCAAAAGGATATATAGAATCTGATGATGACGTAGCTATTACTTTTGATAAATCAACAGGAAAAGCACTGTCTGAAGCTTTAATTAATATTGATTATAAGTTTAAAAAAGCTATTGATGAAGACATTATTACAAATGATGAAAAGGATAAATTATTGTCTATAGCTAAATCAATTTACTATCCAAATAGGACTTATTTTAATATTTTTAAAGAATCTTCTCTTGATAAAGATAAAAAAGAAAAATTAATAGATTTTATTGTGAAAACTGAAGACATTAAAAAATTAGATGCTATTGCTGTTATAGAATATATTAAAAATTTAAAATAAATTAAAATCTTATAATTTAAACTAAATAAAAAAGTAAAATCTTATAATTTAAACTAAATAAAAAAATAAATTCTTTTAATCATAACTAAAAAAAAATAAAATCTTTTAATCTAAACTAAAAAAAAAATAAAATCTTTTAATCTAAACTAAAAAAAAAAAATAAATCCTTTTAATCATAACTAAAAAAAATAAAATCTTTAAACCCAAACTAAATAAAATAAACCATCATAATTAACCTCTAATAAAAAAATCCCTTAATTGAAGTGAAATAATGAATATTAATGAAAAAATTAAAGAAGTTGAAAAGATTCTTGAAGGTAAAGATATAGCTATTGCATTTTCTGGAGGGGCGGATAGTACATTAGTCGCTTATTTAGCAAAAAAAGTAGCTAAGAATGTTTTAGCCATTGCCTTTAATAATGAAATCATGCCTTCTAATTTTTTGATTAATCTTAAAAAAATAGCTGAATCAATTGATATACCTTTAGAAATAATTGATGAAAATTTTTTAGAATTAGAATCTTTCAGAGAAAATAATTCTAAACGTTGTTATATCTGTAGAAAAACCATGTATTCTGAAATCAAAGAAGAAGCTCATGAAAAAGGTTTTGAAATAATAGTAGATGGAACTAATATAAGTGATTTACTTGAAGATAGACCTGGAATATTAGTAAATTATGAGAATAATATTTTAAGCCCATTAGTAAATGCAGGAATTGAAAAAGAAGAAGTTATTTCATTTTTAGAAGATAATAATATTTTTTATTCTAAATCTACAACTTGTTTAGCTACTAGAATAAAAGTTGGAGAAGAAATTACTGGGAAAAAAATAAATAGAATAAAATATGCTGAAGATTTAATAAAAAACATCACAAATGATGAAACAGTAAGGGTTAGAGACATAGATGATACTGCTCAAATTGAAGTAAAAGATATTGAAAAACTTCTTAATAAAAACACCCTTAAATTAATTGAAAGTGAATTAAAAGCAGTAAACTTTAAAAAAATCACATTAGATATTGGAACAACAAGTCGTGAAAAAAAGGAAATTCTTATTTACAAACCTTGTAAAGATGAAGCTAATAAGATAATGTTTGAAAATGAACTTCCATATAATATTAACATCCTTCCAACATGTGAAGAACTTGAAAATATGGGAAAAGTAAAATGTTCTGAAAAGATGGGTGTTGCTATGATAGATATTGATGGATCTAATATAACTCTTTTTAAAAATGGAAAAATTGTAGCTCGTAAAGTAAAAAACAAAGAAGAAGCTCAAAATATCTTAATTAAAGTTTTACCTTTAATACGAAGAAAGTTATAAAGATTAAGATATCTTAAAAACTATAAAATATCCTTATATAAATCTAATTTTGATAAAAAATATTTAAAATATATAATATATTAAATATAATATTATATAAATAATATATAAATAATATATAATATATCATATAAACTATATGTAAAATATATGAATAATGTATAATTTAATATATAAAATATATAAAATTATATATAAAAATAAAAAAAATAAAAAAATTATATATAAATAATAAAAAAATTATTCTAATATAAACTTATTTTACTAAATCATTGAAGATTAGTTAATTATTTTATTAAATTACTTTACTGAATTAATTATTTTACTAAAGCATTAATTAAATCATTAGTTCTTATTAAACCAATTAATTCTCCTTCAATACCAATAACTGGAATTTGATCTATATTATCAGCTCTCATTTTCTTAGCACAGTCTGAGATTCTAGTTTTAGTATTAGCAGTTGAAATATTTTGGGTTGAAACATCCTTAACTACTTTATCTGAAAATTTAAGGTGATTTTTTTCTACATAAAGAACACTTGTACTGTCCCATGACCATTTGTCTCCTTCAGTTCCCACAGAAGAACTATGAACACTTGTTTCAGATACAACTTCGCTTTCATTAATAAAATCAGTTTCAGTAAGAATTCCACTCATTTTAGCATCATTATTTAAAGCCACAACACATTTAAGGTTGAAAAATCTCATTACTTCAAATGCAACATTTAAAGGAGATTGATCCCATGTTGTTGGAACACTTTTTATCATGTAATCTTCTACAGGCTCTTTAATATCCATTTCAGAAATAGCTAAAGCAACTAAATCAAAAGAAGTCACAACTCCTACTAAATCACCATCTTTAACAACAGGGATTCTTCTAATGTTGTGTTCAATCATTTTTTTAGCTACATCAAAAACACTTTCATCTAATTCTGCAGTAACAATATCTCTAGACATTATTAAAGCTATTTGTTCCTCATCAGGATTTTCTATCAAATCCGACCTAGTTAATATTCCAACTAATTCATTAGTACCTTCTTTAACAACTGGTAAGCCAGAAACTTTTTGTTTTCTCATGATTTCCAAAGCTTTTTCACGATTACCAGGAACTGAAACATAAATTGGATTTTTAGAAACTATTTTTTTAATTAACATGATACCCACTTTTTTAATAAATAATAATCAATTTGAAATTGGTTAAAAACATTATATTATAATTTAACCTCAATAATTTTAAATACTATAATTTAACCTCAATAAATTTTAAATACTATAACTTAACTCCAATAATTTAAAATATTATAACTTAACCTCAATAAATTTTAAATACTATAACTTAATCTCCATAAACAACAAGGACCGAGCATTCAGAAGCTTTAACTACTCTTTCAGCTACACTACCCATGATAATCCTATCAAGTCTGCCTTTTCCAGAGCTACCCATAACTACAAGATCTATATTTTCTTTTTTAATAGCTTCTAAAATAACTTTGGCAGGAGCACCTTCTTCTACTTTAAAAGTGATTTTAACATTGCTGTTCTCATCTTCTTTCATTTTTTCTACATTTTCAAGATTTTTTTCTGATTCTTTTCTTAACATTTCACTTATGTGATATACACTATCATCAGAAGGTAATCCTATAGAAAACCCAGTTTCAACAACACTTAAAGCAATTATTTCAGCCCCACTTACTTCGGCAAGAAACAATGCGTGTTTTTCTGCTTTTTCTGCAAATTCTGAACCATCAGTAGGCAATAATATTCTTTTATACATAATATCACTCTTTGAATTTTTTATAATAAACATTAAATATTATTTGAAATTGTTGTTAGTTGAAATTTGAAATATATGAAATTTTATAAGTATAGCTATTAATATTATATGTATCTTATACTATATAATATTTCCAACAATGATTCATAATACATTAATAATTAATGATACTAAAACAATTTAGTAAGTGATTTTTTATGAGATTTATATGATTAATAATATATTTATTTAATATCTTATAAAATTTAATATAATCTATAATATCTTATTAGAATACATTATAAAGTTTAATATAATAAAATATCTTATAAAATTTAATATAATAAAATATTATAAAGTTT
>WRCI01000098.1 GCA_009784145.1 Methanobrevibacter sp. | reverse complement strand
CAATATTAGAACTAATAGCTGCAGACATAGCTATTGGAGTAAGCAACATTATAATTCCTAAGTTAGTGTTGTTAGCTACCCATTTATCAGTTTCTTTAACTCCTGCAAGAATATATTTTCCAATATTTGCTTTTTTAAAAGAAATAGACTTATTAATTTCAGACGCATGAGCTGCAGCAACTCTTATTGTATCTCCAATAACAATTCCACTAATTATAAAATCTTCAAAAACCATGTCATGAAAATCACGAGTTCTATGAACATTTCCTGGCTTTGGATAACCACTTACTTCAAGTGCTGATGATATTTGAGCTATTTTAGCTATTAATTCAGGATTCATATTAAAACCTTGTCCCATAAATAATCTTTATTTATTAATTTCAATAACTATATATTAGTTCCAATAACTATTTATTAATTTTAATATCTATATATTAATTTCAATATCTATTTATTAATTTTAATATCTATATATTAATTTCAAAAAAGTTTAAAGTATTTTGATAAACAATTTCAGATAATTCTTTACTATCTTTACTCATATTTAAAGCAATAGTTTCAAAAATATGTGGAAGATACTTTGGTTCATTTCTATTATTTCTTGGTTTGGGTTTCATATCTCTTGGAGTTAAAAAAGGAGCATCAGTTTCAATCATTAATTTATCTTCAGGAATAATATTGATTATTTTAGCTAAGTTTCTTCCACGGCGTTCATCACAAACCCAACCAGTAATCCCGATATAGCAACCTAAATCTAAATATGCATTTAATTCCTTTTTATTACCTGTAAAACAATGAACAACACTATTTTTAATCTTTCCTTCATATTTTTCTAAAATAACTGAAAAATCATCATAAGCTTCTCTATCATGAAGAAAAAGAGGCATGTTTAATTCATTTGCTAATTGAATCTGTTTTTCAAACCATTTTTTTTGTTTATTTCTTGGTGAAAAATCACGATTATAATCTAGTCCACATTCTCCAATAGCTACAACATAATGACTTTTAGCTATTTTACGTAAGTTATCGATTGTATTTTCATTACAATCTTTTGCATTGTGAGGATGAACTCCTGCAGTTGAATATAAATCTCCATTAAATTTTGATACATATTTTTTAGCTTCTAAGCTAGTTCTTTCTGTTGTACCTGTAAGAATAAGAGGAGAAACACCTAAATTTTTTGCATTTTGAATAATTTCTTCCCTATCTTTATTAAATGAACGATGCATTAAATTAACACCAATATCAATTAAATTATATTTATAATTTTCATTATCCATATTATCACTAATATAATATATTATAAATTAAAATACTATTAAAGTTATAGTATAATCAGTATAATTAAATGTAAATAAAATAGTATAATACAATAAAGATATAATATGATATACTAAAAAGGATAAAAACATGAATAACATCGAAAAAGAGACAATCATCAAAGAAGTTCGCAAAATGCTCATCAGTAACATTGAAACAAAAAATATTAGTTCTTCTAATCGCTTTTTTAAAAAAGGCGAAGCTCCAAAAGTCCATGGCGTAAAAATGGCTGAAGTAAACAAAATTGCAAAAGAAGTCTTTGAACAGATAAAAGAATGTCCAAAACAAACTATTTTTGAAATGTGCGAAGAACTTTGGAAATCAGGCTATTTTGAAGAAGCAATTATTGCTTGCCATTGGGCTGAGTTACTTTACAAAAAATATGAACTCTCTGACTTTGCTATTTTCGAGTACTGGTTAAACAATTATGTTAACAATTGGGGAGATTGTGACACTTTGTGCAATCACACTATTGGATCCTTTGTGATGATGTATCCAGAATATGTTTCCAAGTTGAAAGAGTGGGCAAAGTCACCAAATCGTTGGATGCGAAGAGGTTCTGCAGTTACATTGATTATTCCTGCACGTAAAGGTTTGTTTTTAGGTGATATTCTTGAAATTGCAGATATTTTACTACTTGATAAAGACGATTTAGTACAAAAAGGTTATGGCTGGATGTTAAAAGCAGCAAGTCTCAGTGAAAAAACTGCAAAAGGAAAAGAAATGAAAGATGAAATAAGAAAAAAGCATTTAGAAGCAGTATTCAATTATGTGATAAAAAATAAATCGATCATGCCACGCACAGCTTTGCGTTATGCCATTGAAAAGATGCCTGTTGATTTGAAAGCTGAAGCAATGAAAAAGTAAAAGAAATAATAACCAAAAAAGGAACTATAAATGAGTTGAAATAAATGGAATATGAAGAGTTAATTAATGTATTAAAAGCTCGTTTTGAGAAAAACATGAACAGGCATATTGACTTAAAATGGGATGAAATAGAAAAAAGACTAAAAGCAAATACTCAAAAATTATGGACTCTAAATGAAATGGAAAAAACTGGAGGAGAAGTAGATATTATAGGCTATGATAAAAAGACTGATGAATATATTTTTTGTGATAGTTCTCCAGAAAGTCCTGAAGGTCGTAGAAATCTTTGTTATGACCGTGCAGCACTTGAATCAAGAAAGAAAAATAAACCCAAAAATAGTGCTATTGACATGGCTAATGAAATAGGTATTGAAATTTTAACAGAAAAACAATATCGGGAATTACAAGAACTTGGAAGTTTTGATATGAAAACATCAAGTTGGGTGAAAACACCTTTAAAGATTAGAAAACTTGGTGGTGCAATCTTTTGTGATTGTCGTTATGATACTGTATTTACATTTCACAATGGTGCTGAATCTTACTATTCCAGTAGAGGATTTCGTGGTTCTTTGAGAGTTTAGTAATGATTTAAGTTCATTGAACCATCGTTATTTTGAGGAAAATCTTTAATTAATCATTAACTAATTAATAATAATATATTTTTAAGATATCGCATCCTTTTTTCCCATCTAAGTTTATAATTAATTTATTTTTCCCATTTCCTTTAAAAGTTTCCTTCTCTAAAGTATGGTATCCTCTATTACCAATATACTCACTACTACGTACTGAAGAATCTCTATGGAAAACCCATTTCATACATTCAACTGATTTAATTTTAGCTGTTTTGTTTTTTGTTAGGATTGTAAGCTTATTGTAAGCGGTTTTATGATCCCCATGTTTAGAAGACCCAGATCCTTTTGCAATTAACATACCATTAGCCTTTTTGCCATGGAAATATTGAGTATTTTTCCATTTATTAGCTAATGTGTTAGACATATTTGAGGTTTCGCTTTTAAGTTTAGTTTTAGTTTTATATTTAATAGTCATTTTTGTAATATGATAAGAATACTGATTACTTTTTGGAGCTTTAAAAATTATAATATTATTTTTTTTAATGGAGTAATTTTTGTTAATATCTTTAAAATACCCTCTGCCATCACTATAATAAACTGAATACTTGGCATTTACTGATTTTATTTTATATTTTTTATCATAAGGTTTTTTAATACTAATCTTGTAATAATGATTGTCAGTATATTCCTTATAATTCCATGCAAATACTTCATCAATATTTATATTCTTGTTATAATAATTAAGAACATGAATTCCATTAGATTCCTTTATTTCTTCACTACTAGCTGCAAAACTTGCTGTAATAGTAAGAACAGACATAATAGTAATTATGCCTAAAATTAATAAAATTTTATAATATTTCATCATATCTCAACCATTAAAAACTTATAAATATTCAATTTATATTATATATTAATTACAACTACATTCAACTTTAAATTATATATTAATCACAATCACATAATTTTAATAATATTATAATAATAAACTACAATTATATTATTAATATTATATATTAAATATACAAGTACATATAAGTTTAGTAAAAAATTAATTAATTTAAAAAGTTAATTCAAATAATATAAATATACAAGTACATATAAGTTTAGTAAAAAATTAATAAATTTAAAAAATTAATTCAAATAATATCTAAATTTTATCTAAAATATCCTTTGCAAAGTGAGTTAATATTAAATCAGCTCCAGCTCGTTTTATTGAAATTAAACTTTCTATGATTACATCTTCGGTTAAATAACCTACTTCTATACCTGCTTTTATCATGGAATATTCTCCACTTACATTGTAAGCAGCTATTGGGAGATCAAACTCGTCTTTTAAAGATTTGATTATATCTAAATAAGCAAGTGCAGGTTTAACCATTAGCACGTCAGCACCTTCAATCATATCAAGTTCAGCTTCTCGAATAGCTTCACGTGCATTAGTTGGATCCATTTGATAAGATTTTCTATCTCCCTTTGTTGGGGCTGAACATACAGCATCTCTAAAAGGAGTATAGAATGAAGAAGCATATTTAGCTGAATAGGACATTATAAGAGTATTTTCATATCCATTTTTATCAAGTGTTTCCCTTATAGCTATGACTCTACCATCCATCATATCAGAAGGAGCTACAATATCAGCTCCTGCTTCAGCATGAGTTAGTGCTACCTTAGCTAAATATTCTAAAGTTTCATCATTTAAAACTTCAAACTCTCCAGTATTTTCTTTTAAAAGTCCACAATGACCATGAGAAGTATATTGACACAAACAGACATCACTAATAACAACTAAGTTAGTTTCTTGTTTAAATCGTTTAATAGCTTCTTGAACAATACCATCTTTTGCAAATGCAGGGGAACCCATTTCATCTTTAGTATCTTCTAGAGGCATTCCAAAGATAATTATAGATTTCAATCCCTTTTTTTCTAATTCTTTTCCATAGCTAACTGCATCATCAATAGAATATCTGTATTCTCCAGGCATGGAAGGTATAGCTTCTTTTGCACCATTTTCAAGCCCTTCTTTAATAAAAATTGGATAAATTAAATCTTCTTTATTTAATTTAGTTTCTCTAAAAATATCCCTAATTTCAGGAGATTTTCGAAGTCTTCTCATTCTTGTATCTGGAAAATTCATTATTTCGCCTTAAATAATTATTTAATTTATAGATTTATTCATATTTACTTATCTAATAATATGTTTTAGATAATATAAATATTTCTTATAATAATGTATATTAAAATTAATTAAAATAATAATATATTAAAATAATAATATATTTTTTAAATAGATAAAAATCATTATTCCCACTTTCTATTTCTAGCATCTTCAACAGCTTCAACAACATCGAATCCTTCTGGTGCTTCCATTATCCCCACTATAGAATTTAACTCTTCTTTTGTAGGGTTAGGATTATAAGTATCTTTATTAGCTATTAAATGTTCAGGTATTTTATTTTTTGTTTTATTTTCTATTCCTCTTTCTAATAATTCAATCATAGTTTCATCTTCAGTAATTTTTTTATCTTTAGCCATTTCGCTAATTTTTTTTAATAAATTAGGGTTTAGATTTTCTATAAAAATAGCTCCAGAATCATCTTTAATAAAATTATGAATTTCTTTAAGATTTATTAATCCTTGTTTAATGAATTTTTCAATAAGGACAGTTTGACTAGTTCCTAGTTCAACAGCTTTAAATTTTAAATCTTTTAATAAATCTGCATCTAAAAAGAAACTAGTTTTTTTCTTTGGCATATAATCACCTATTAATATATTATATTTATTATTATTTGAATATTTTGGCATTTTCATATTTTTATATTTCATTAAATAGGTATATACTATAAATTGAATTTATAATATGTAAAGTAAAATACTTATAATATGTAAAGTAAAATACTTATAATATGTAAAGTAAAATATTTATAATGTGTAAAGTGAAATACTTATAATATGTAAAGTGAAATACTTATAATATGTAAAGTGAAATACTTATAATATGTAAAGTAAAAATTTTATATGTATATATAACTGATAATTATGAAGTATATAAACAGAATATCTGACAAAGAGCTTAAAAGAAAATTATATTCCTCTGGAGCAGTGTTAATAAAAGGACCTAAAGCTTGTGGAAAAACAGAATCAGCAAAACAATTTGCATCTAGTATTCTAAATGTTGACCAAGATGAACAAATACCTATGCTAATGGAAACTGCACCACAAAGATTGTTACTTGGTAAAACACCTAGATTAATTGATGAATGGCAAGAACAACCAAAACTTTGGAATTATGTTCGCCACGAGATAGATAATCGCAGACAGACAGCTCAATTTATCCTAGCTGGTTCGGCAAATCCTGAAGAAAGTATAAAAATGCACTCTGGGGCAGGACGATTTACTACGCTGAATATGAGAACAATGTCATGGGAAGAATTAGGTTTTTCCTCAGGTAAAATCAGCATGAAAAATCTGTTTAATGATTTCCAAACTGAAATAGATATTTCAGACAAAGCAAGTAAACTAGAATTTATTGTTGAAAAAATAGTCATAGGAGGATTTCCAGGATTATTAAAAATGAAAGAAAGTCAGGCTATTGATTTAAACCGTGCATATATTGAATTACTTGCTGAAGTGGATATGAGTCGAATTTCCAATGTGAAACGT
>WRCI01000097.1 GCA_009784145.1 Methanobrevibacter sp. | reverse complement strand
TATAGTAAATTATAACTTAATATATTTTTTTATATATATATAATATGTTGTAATTCAATTTTATTCCATTTTACTGTTTTTAATTATGTAAATAAATATAAAAAATTATATATAAAAAGAAATTAACCCCTAAAATTAGATATATTTCAAAAACAATAAAATTTAAAAAAATATAACATCATATATGTTGAAAATAAATTATGTCTAAAATATTTTAAATTCATTAAGTATTTTATCATTTACACCATATGGTGTTTTTGAATAATATCTTTTAGCATGTTCTACAATTAATGCATGATATTCTTGATACTGATTTACATCACCTTCAAAATTATCTTCAAAAAAGTTTTTAACAGACATATAGCTATCTTTTTCATTTATATATCCTAAATAGCTAAATATTCTTTTTGTATATGCATCAACTTTAAATTCTTTTTGTTTATGTGCAAATAGAAGAATTGAATCAGCTGTTTCATTTCCTATTCCTTTAACTGATAAAATGTCTTTTCTTGAAGGAATTTCATCTTGTAAATCAATATAAAATTTAGATATATTTTTAAGATAATTAGCTTTTTGATTTACAAATCCTGCACATCTAATAGCATCTTTAAAATCTTCTTCATTTTTATTTGCAAACTTTAGAAGAGATTCTGGATTAAAATTTACTAATTTATTTAAATTCTTTAATGCCATTTCAACTGATGACCAAGCTGTATTTTGTGTAAGAATTGATCCAAATATAACTTCAAATTTCTGTTTTTCATTTTTTGGAAAATCATAATCTTTAGGATGATAACCATTAATAGCTCCTGTTTTTGTGGGATTTATACCTTCATAATCAATAAAAGGCCACCAACCTTGATAAGAATAAGTTTCAAGAAGCTTATTATAAATTAGATTTAGATTGTTCTTGATATTCATAATATCATTATTAACTATTAATTAAATTATCAATTAAGTTATTAACTTTAAATTATCAATATAAATTATTAAATTTAAATTATTAAACTTAAAATATTAAGCTATTAAGCTTAAATTATTAAACTATCATTTTTTAAGTTCAGGATGAACAACTTTTATCCCATCATCTTTTAAAATATCAAAGGATTCAATATGTGTTGTATGAATAGGATACAATTTTTCTGGAGAAATTTTTCTAATCATGTCAATAATTTCTTCACCACTTGCATGACCAGAAACATGCATTGGATGATATGGGAGGAGATTAAAATGTTTTAACCAATTTTCAACTCTTTTAAAGTCAATTTCCATTTCTTCATTAAATGGTTCAGTTAATGAATGAATATACAATCCATTGGATGGTTTAATATCTATTAACTGATTTAATTCAAAAAAATCACATCTAAAAATATAGTTAGCTGGCTCTTTCCTTAAATCTTTATATGTAATATAATTTTCTTCTTCTAAAAATTCTCTTTCCCATTTTGGATATTCTTTTTTGACTTCTTCATCAGAAGAATCTAATATTTTCCAATCATTGTCAAAACAAACATAATGTTCACCAGAAATTAATCCTTGTACTCTTCGAGGGAAATAAACAACAATATTTGAATCATTTAAATTAGGATATTTATCTTTTAGAGTATTCTTTTCTTTTTCTAATAAGTTTAACATATAAGCTTGTTTAGAATTAATAGCTAAAATCCTATCTGTATTTTTTGCAACATTATAAAAAGTAATCAACCTATCTAAATCTCTAATAGGAAAGTTAACAATAGCTAATCCTTTATGGTTTTTAATTAAATTAGTAGCTTTAACTTCAATATCTTCTTCAGTGCCTTTACTATTTTCATTGATTCTTGTTCCTTCGCAAAGCATTATACTAGGGTTAAATTTTCCAGCTTCAACTACAAATTTATCACTAAATGCTTTATTTCTACCATGAAAACGAATGTCTCCAGTATAAACAATAGCTTCATTGTCATTTTCCAAAAAATATGCAGAAGATCCTGGAAGTGAATGGTCAACAGGAATTGAAGTAATTTCAAATCCGTTAATTTCAAATGGAGAATATGGCTTTACAGTTACAATATCTCTTGGAATATTAGAATCATCACCTTTAAGTTTTGTATATCCTTCACCTCTCTTTTTAGGAACATAATGAAAAGTCTTTTTAAGGTTTATAATTTCAGCAAAAGAAGTTTTACCAGTTTCTTCTAAAACATTTAATATTATTTCAGATTCTTTTCTCATAAATATTGGAATATCTTCTCTTAAGTGATGAATATATGCACTATGATCCATGTGAGCATGTGATAAAAGAACTCCATCTACAGTAGGTTTATCATAGCTATTTATTCCACAATGTTTTAGATAATCTTCTCTATATATTCCTTTGATTTTAGGTAGTAAACCAAATTCAACAAAGTCCATTATTCCATTGAGCTTTCTAGGCTGGAGAAATTCTGAAAAATAATCCCCAGCTTTTGAAAAACTCATACCAAAGTCTAAAAATAAAGAAGAAATATTATTTTTTGATGGATTAGAAGAATCATTACTATCTACTAATATTTTGTTTCCACCAATTTCATTTACTCCACCATAGAATGTTAATGACAAGTTATCACCTTGTTTTTTTATTATTTTTATTATTAAATATATTAACTCTTATATATAATAAATATAATTTGAAAAATAAAAATTTAATGATTTTATATTTAATTTATCTGTTAAATTGCAAAATAAAAAATAAAGAAATTATTAAAAAAGTAAAAAATAAAAAAAATTAAAGGATAAATTATTTTAAAATAAAAGATTATAAAAAAATTATTTCTTTTTAATTAATATTATCCAATAATTTTAGGAACATATTCATCGAAATTAAGGCGATCACTTAATTCTATTAAAAATACTTTCCCTTCTTTTTCAAATACGAACACTTTTACATTTGTAGTAGTACCTGAACTAAATTCAGCAGTTGTACCGGTGTATCCTCCCATAGGGACATTTTCTTTAATATTCGTGAACTCTGGATTTTCTTTTAAAGTAGATAGAATTTCTGCTTTGGAAGAAAATGGATAAACACTTATACCTATATTATTAGTACCATCTGAATACATATAAATCTTAAAATAGGCACTGGTAGTTTCACTTTGACTAAGGTTAAATCCTTCTGGAAGTGAGAATTTTACACCTTGAACAGTTGTTTCCCCTGTAAAGTTATCTCCACTGTTAGTATCAAATCCCCAATGGATTCCACCAGGAGTTAACATTCCTGCAACAACAAGTAAGATTAATCCTATACAACATACTGCAACAATACCAAGAATCACTTTAACTGGGGTTGATTGTTTTGAAAACCAGTTTCCACTTTTTTCATCACTTTCAACTTCATTAGTCACATTTGATTCATTTGCAGTATCTTCTACATTATCTTCATTATTTGCAGTTGATTCATTTACAGTATCATCTACACTTTCTTCATTATTTTCTATATTCTCTTCATTTTCCACATTTGATTCATTTTCATTATTTTCTACATTTGGTTCTTCATCCACAGCTTACACCTCCAACTTTAAGTGAATAGGATGAATCTAATTGTTTTAGCTAAAATAATTAATCCAAAACCTGCTAAAAATCCTGTGATAAATCTAATTTTATTATTACTCTTTCTCATACCAAGTAACTGACTTGTTCCATCTAAAAGCATTGGGATTAGTAATGCAATAGCTAATAATATTGTTATTATATTTAGATTAATTGTTGAAAAAAATGCATATATTATAAAAGAAATTCCAGAAATATAAATACCTGTACATCTAGCACATACTGGAAAATACCATTCTTTAATCTTAAAAGTCCTTTCAGGTATTCTATGACAAATTAAATAATAAGGAAACTTATAAGCTCCTTTAATATTTTCATTAATCAAATCAATATATATTGGGTTAAGTTTCATATTATTCTCATATAAAAAGAACTACTTATATCCATATAAATATTTTTTTTTATAAACTAATAAATGTTTTAATTCAAGTTACTTTTTAATTTATTATATTTGATATATTTAGTTTGGATTTATATATTATCAAACTATATACTATTTTAATTAATATTAATATCTATTCTATTTAAGAAAATATTATTAAATACTTAATTTTATTATATAAATAAATTATACTCTCTAAAACTATTTAAATTTTTCTATAAAATCTTATTCTACAAATATAATCTTTTCTTTTAATTTTTCTTTGATTATTTATTTTATATTATTTATTTTTTATTACATAGATATTCATATTCTTTTTTTATTTATTTTAATTTATAAATTCAACATTTTCCTCTAAAAACCTATCAAAATCAGATATATAATCTTTATCTTGAGTAGTTCTGAAATTTTCATACTCTTCTTTAGCTACCTCATCAGCTTTTTTTCTTGAAACATTTCCTTTATTATTTAAAACATCATATTCATTAAAGTCTAAAAATTTATCTAAACGACTAGCCCAATCTTCCATTAGCATTGGTTTATGTCTTATTGCAAGATTTTCAGCATAATCTAAATACATACTCACAATTCTATTTAATTCATCTATTTCATCTTTTTTTAGATAGTTTTTAGCTATTAATACATCATTTAATAAAATTTTTCCCTTCGGAGCATCGCTCCAAGTTCTAAGACCCATATTAACTTCATCACAACTAGCTCTTTTTGATATTATTTCAGGAGCTGTTTGTTTTGAAACTGCATAATGTAGCTTATTTTGAACTTTTTTAAAAAATTCTTGAGAAACTTTAGCTTTTGGATTATAATCATAGCTAGTAGCAAATAGATCAGTGACTTTTTGATAAAATCTCCTCTCAGAGGTTCGAATTTCTTTAATCTCTTCAAGTAATTTATCAAAATAATCTTTTCCAAATCTAGTTCCATTTTTAAGTAATTCTTTATCTAAAACATACCCTTTAATTATATATTCTTTTAAAATATTAGTTGCCCATATTCTGAATTGTGTTGCCTCTTTAGAGTTCACACGATAACCTACTGAAATAATAGCATCGAGATTGTAAAAAGTATTTTGACGTTTAACTTCTCTTTTACCTTCTTTTTGAACTATTTCCATTTTGGAAACAGTTGAATTTTCATTTAATTCTCCTTCTTCAAAAATGTTTTTTAAATGTTTACTGATTGCTGGAACATTGACATTGAAAGTTTGAGCCATAGTCTTTTGTGTAGTCCACATAGTTTCATTTGAATGGTCAATTACAACTTCTAAAGAAACAGCTCCTTCAAATCCAGTATATAATAATGTTTTTACAATTTTAGAATTGTCTTTATTCATATTTGACACCATTATAATATTTAATTTTAAGTAAAGAATAGTTTATCCTAGCAAATGGAAAGTAATAATCACTTGAATAAAATAAGTAAAAATGAATATTTCTAATAAAAAAATACCTTTAAAAATAAAATACATTTAATAATATCTTAAAAATCAATATTGTAATACCTAATCCTCCAATTAATCCAGTTATAAATCTTAAAATATTATTACTTTCTCGAATTTCAAAAAATTGAGTTATTCCATCTATAAACATAGGAATTAAAAGAAGCACACCTAAAATAAATAAATCTATTCCAGATAAATATTTTAGAGAAATAAATATAATTGGAAATGAGATTAAAATACCTAAATAAAAACCAGTACATCTTGCACAGACTGGAAAATATTTGTCTTTGTATTTAAATGTTCTTTCAGGCTTTCTGTGACATATAAATTTCGATATTTTCACTCTTATCTCCTACTTTAAAACATCATTTTAATAATATAATATAATTAAATAATATAGTTAAATAAACCCAAAACTCGTTAAAGGTATGTGGATTATATTATTTTCATACTTAATTCTTTCATATCTATTTGAAACTAAAATTCCATATTCACAGTTATAACGATTAATATCTTTTATTACTTGACTTTTTGTTTTTTTCCCAATACCTACTTCTATGGGTACAAGATCATCTAACTTTGTTCTAATAATAAAATCAGAACTTCCTTTTTCTGGAGGATAAAATAATCCTAAGTAAGGAAAATCTGTTTTGCTTATTTTATATAATGAACTTGCAACTAAGTTTTCTGCTAAAAGACCTAAACATTTTCTATTATTTAAGTTATATCTACCAAGATCAAAGTTAATTGCAGTTTTTGTTGAGGGAGATAAGAAATAATATTGCCATTGCTTTCTAACAATTTTTGAAGGTCCGCCATATGGTTTAACACTAAAAATTAGCTGAGTTTTTTCTAAGGTATTTAATATATCTTTTACTGTAGTTGGTGAAATTGACAAGTAATCAGCTATTTTTTGGTTAGATGTCCCTCCTGATTTTTGTAAAGCAATGTATAATATTATTCTTCTAATTGTATCACTAGTTGATGAATTAAAAGATTTAACTGATGGAACATC
>WRCI01000096.1 GCA_009784145.1 Methanobrevibacter sp. | reverse complement strand
ATAATTTAATAAATATAAATATTTTATATAATAATATAATAAATATAATTCTTTTATTATAAAATATAATAAATATATAGCCAATATATTTAATATATCATTTATAATAAAACTTATTAAATAAATCAAATTCAAAAAATTGTTAACATGCCAAAATAGACTACCATTGCAGGAATAATCAAAACACCCATTAAATGAGACTTACCTAATCCTAAATAATGTGGAAGTAACCCCATAGCTGTTGAAGTAATGAGAACAAGTGTGATATAGAGAATTGGAGCACTATAAACTATTGCAAAGATATACAAAATGACTATCATCAAGATTATAACTGAAATAGAGAGTTTTTTATAATCAATATTTTGCATCAATTTTGAAAAGCTATCTCCTAACTTCAAACAAAGAGCTAGTGAAACTGATACCGCTGTAAGTGCAGCAAAGCTAAAAACCAGCATATGTGAAACTGTAAAATTAGCTATTATATAATCCATATACACAGCTATGCCGCTTCTTGGATTTCCAATTAAATAAATGCAAATAAGAGAAAATAATGTGTCAGAAGTGTTTAATCCACTAATCGCTGTTAAAAAATTCTCAGTATCATCTTCACCATCGCCACCAGCAGCTGCTTGGGCAATTATACTTCCTTGAGCTGGACCAAATCCTGGTAAAAATGCAAGTATGGCTCCAGCTATTCCTCCTGCAAAAATTCCTCTTAACATATTCATGTTCAATTCAAGATCATAAAACTTATTTTGATGAGGTATAAATGAACTTTCATTTAAGCTATAGAGAATCGTACTTATTCCGAACAATCCTGAAAATATACACATCATTGAGATTCCAGAAGAAATTGGTGTTTGAAACACTGTCCACCCAAGTAATCCAGAGAAAATAAATAGTAAAGATGCCCATACAAATGCTTTTTTACCATTTGTTAACTTCCATAGAAGATATACTGAAACTACAAGAAGTATTAAAAATGTATATGGTTTAATAATTTCTTGAGTAGCTGGTAAAACTACTGCAAAAATTGGAAGCAAGTTAATAATAACAATTATCGTTCCAAAACCAGCGAGAGAAACTATTCTAATAGCTTCTTTTGATCTACCTTCAAGAGTCATTCTATGTCCTGGTAGAATTGACATAGCTGTGCCTTCTTCTGGAACACCCAAAAGCATAGATGGTACAAACTCAATTAATGCATGGGCAATGGATATAGATACTAAAAATACACATAAAAACTCAGGAGAAAAAATCCCAAGTAAAAATGCAGAAGAAGCAAACATTATAGCTCCTGCTGTATTCACATGAATTCCAGGAATCATTCCAGTAATTGCGCCACAAACAATACCTAAAAAGCAAGCTAAAATAAGATCAAACATCTTATCACCTTGCTATTATCAAAAATAATTTCTTATGCTATTTAAATTAAAATATAATTTATTATTTATCTATAATTTATTATTATTTATATATACTCTATTATAATAATTCTAAAAAAATTAAAAAATATTGATATTATACTTAAAATTAATATTATAAATAAAAATTATATTATAAATAAAAATTAAAAATAAAATATCTATTAAAATATTCTTAAAAACTCAAAAATTATATAATAATGATAATATTTAAAGAAAAAAAATTAAAATGATTAATGTAGCAAATAAACTTACATTAATCTCCTAACATCCATAACTTCTATACTGTTAACAGTTGGAATATTGGATAATTTTTCTTCAACTATTTCAGTACCGCCTTCACCATCATCAACAATAAACATGACATTTAAAGCTACTAAACCAAAAGCTATTGGTTCTTCTTCAACTTTATGAAGTTCTGCGTCTTCGTTTACAATATTTTGAACATCTATTTTCATTTGTTCTAAATCAACTTCAGGACTTTCAGGCATTAATTTTATAGTTGCAACAACTTCTCCCATTTTTAATCCTCCAAAAAATTTTCTCTATAAACTTACAAATTCCTATATTTTATAATCAGACTTACTTATTTATAACTATTTGTATTTAACTACAATTTTTAAGTATAATTTTATTTAAATTTCATATAAATTAATTTATTATTATTTTATAAACTTATATAAATTTACTATATAAATATACTATATAAATTTCTATAAAGTTATATAAATTTACTATTATAAATATAACTATATAAGTTTCTATAAAATTATATAAAATTATATAAATTTAATATATAAATTACTTATAAAATTATTTATAATTATATATAATTATACCTAATAATTTAATTTATTAGATATTTTATTAGATATTTATATTTAAATTGTTAGTTATTATTAGTTATTTACTTTAATTACTTTAATTACTTTAATACATTAAAAATCTTTATGATTGTGGCACAAATTTTCTAATTTATTTAAATATAACTTAGCTTTTTAGTATTGAATTAATATTTTAAAGATGGTGATAATTTATTTTAATTAATATTTAACTATTTCGGTTTATTTTCATATAAAAATCTTTGTTTAAATTTTATTTTACAATTAAAATAAAATAACAAAGAATTTAAATAAAATACTATTAAAAAATCTTATTAATTAAAATAGTTTTATTAGTTAAAATAATTTTATCAACTTAAAAAAATATTATTAAGTGAAAAAATATTATTGAGTGAAAAAATATTATTAAAATAAGAAAAATATCACTATTAAAAAATATTTTATATTAAAAATATTTTATATAAAAATATATTCTATAAAAATATGATTTTATATAAAAATAATTTATATTAAAAACTATAATAATATGAAAAAATACTAAAAATATAAAAATCCTAATAATCAAAATCTTAAAGATTTTAAAAATACTAAAATATTAAAATTAAATATATAGATTAAGGTCCTTCAAAGCCACATTCACATACATAAGTATGACCGAAAGTGCGGCATTTTTCACATCTTGCTATTAGTTCTTCACATTCTGGACATGGAAATTGAACATAAGTTTCTATTAATGGTATTTCTTGTTTACAAGATTGACATGTTATTTTATTCATTTTATTCACCTTGAATTAATGTGTATTTAAAATTATAGCTATTCTTTTCATTATTATAGCTATCTGTACTTTCATTAAAATTATGATTTGTTATTTCACTATTAGAATTACCTTCAATCAGAGATAAAACTCTCTCTGGGAAGTTTCCATTTGTAACAAAACAGTTCATCCCGAATTTAAGTAATAACTCACCTAGCATTAAGTCAACCGATGTCTCCTCAAAAGTTAGTAGTTTTTTAGCATCGATTTTATGAATAAATTTTGCCTTAACACTAGTTGGTTTTCGGGTATATATACCTTCTACATTTGTAGCTATTAAAAGTTTCGCTTTTAGGATATTTGCAACATATGCAGATATTGAATCTGAAGTCAAATTCCAAGTATGAGGAATTTCATCATTGTCTTTTAAAATAACAGAACAAGCTAAAATAGGTATTTTTCCATTGTTACTAGCTTTTTTTGCATCTTTAAATGAATAAACAAGTTCAGTGAATTCAAACTTATCATTTAGAAGTTTAGCCATAATATCCATTGAATCTATAGCTGTTTCATGAGTAATATCATTTGAAAAATTAATTTTATTGTCATATTTGCGAATAAGATTTGCAAATTCTCCTCCTCCAGTTACTATTAGACAATTAATCCCATTTGATTCTTTTAGATTTTTTAAAGAATCGATTAGTTCAATAGCTTTTTCTGGAAAAAGACTTCCACCAATTTTTATTAGCCAATCAATAATAGTATCACCTATAAATACAAATATCTTCTTCAAAATTTAAAGATAATAGTATAAATTATTATAATTTGTATTTTTATACTATTTAAAAATTAGTATTAAACTACTAATTTTAGAAAAATTAGTAGTATACTACTAAAAAAGACTTTTATTATAAAAAAATAAAAAAAGCAGTAATTATAAAATTCCCATAAATCTATTATTATTACATATAAAGATTCATTGCAAGAACTACACAAATTCCTTTTATATTATATATTTAGATATTCTAATATATTAAATTAAAATTAGATTAAATTTATGTAAAGAATTTAGCTAAGTAACTTCAAATCCTGAGTGATTTTGTCAATAATTTCATCATTATCTGGACCTATACCTAAGCAAGTTATTGTTCCTGTAGGTATCTCAGTCCTACCAGCATCTTTTACCATATAATTAGGAACATTATTTTTTTTAGCTATTTCTTTTATTTCAAATAATTCTTCTAAGGTATTTACTTTGACAATAACCTTTTTTGCCCCATCTATTTCCCAAGTCTTAATTTTGTTAGAATCAGCTTTCTTATATGAACCTAAACATGCATGGCATGCTTGGGCAGCAATTTTTCCTTTTGACATTTTTAGATCCTTTCTTACTACAATTACTTGTTTCATTAAATTACACCTATTATTTTTAAAATTACTACTTTTTCAAAATTAAAACTAATATTTTATATAAGATAATATATGTTAATCTAATACTTTTATTATTGGATATATATTAACTAATATTTTATTAATATATAATTTATTATATTAAATAGTATAAAAATAATAAAGATAAATGTTAAAAAAAGTATGTTAAAATATTTATAAAAAATATCTTATTAAATTTAATATCTTATATAAAAATTATAAAATTTATATTTTATAAATTATAAAAAATTATTAAAAAAATATATTTAAAATAATATATTTAAAATAATATAATCTATTATAATAATCCTTCTTATTCCTAGGTGATAAATTGAGTAGAATTTCCATATTAGACCATGACCGATGCCAACCAAAAAAATGTAATTATAGATGTATTGAATACTGTCCAGGAGTTCGTATGGAAGAAGATACAATAGTTATCGATGAAAAGACAAAAAAACCTCTTATTTCTGAAGAATTATGTACTGGGTGCGGAATATGTACAAATCGATGCCCTTTTGGTGCAATTAATGTTATAAATCTTCCAGAAGCTCTTGAAGAACCAATTCATAGGTTTGGGCAAAATATGTTTGAACTATTCCATCTTCCTACACTTAGTGAAGGTTCAGTAACAGGACTTCTTGGTCCAAATGGAATTGGAAAATCAACTATCATGAGAATACTCTCAGGAGAAATGATTCCTAATCTTGGAAATTGGGAAAATCATTCTACAAATTGGGATGAAGTAATTAGCTATTATAAAGGATCACAATTACAGAATTATTTTAAAAACTTATCTGAAGGGAAAATAAAAGCTATTCATAAACCACAAATGGTGGATCAACTTCCAAAATTTGTTAAAGGAAATGTTAAAGACTTACTTACAGGTGCAGATGAGCGAGGGAAATTTGAAGAAGTTATAGAAACTCTTGATTTAAATAACATTTTAAATAGAGAAATAGCTAATTTAAGTGGAGGAGAACTTCAAAGAGTAGCTATTGCTGCATCATGTCTTAGAGAAGGTGATTTTTATTATTTTGATGAACCGACATCATGGTTAGATGTTCGCCAACGTCTCAATGCAGTTAAAGTAATAAGATCTCTTGCTGATACTGGTAAGTCAGTATTGGTCATTGAACATGATTTAGCTACATTGGATGCTATTTCAGATTATGTCCATATTCTTTATGGGCAATCAGGAGCTTATGGTGTAGTTTCTCAGATGAAAGGAGTTAGAGTTGGAATAAATGCTTATATCAATGGATTTTTAAAAGAAGAAAATGTTAGAATCAGAAAACAAGCTATTGAATTTAGTATTAGACCTCCAACTCCAGAAGATGAAGGTGAAACTATTGTATCTTACACGAATTTAAAAAAATCTTATGAAGGTTTTTCTTTATCAGCAGAAGAAGGAGAAATGTTCCACGATGAAATAGTAACTGCTTTTGGTTCAAATGGTATTGGAAAAACAACTTTTGCAAAAATATTGGCTGATGTAGTAAAACCAGATACTGGAGAAGTTAAAGAAGATATTAAAATAGCTTATAAACCACAATACATTGTTTCTGATTTTGAAGGAAGAGTAGAAGACTTTTTATATATGAATGCTCCTAGCTATGGTTCAAACATTTTCAAAACAGAAATTACAAAACCATTTTCACTTGAAGAACTCCTTGATAAACAAGTAAATGAGTTAAGTGGAGGAGAACTTCAACGTCTAGCTGTGGCTACTACATTATCAAAAGAAGCTGAAATATATCTTTTTGATGAACCAACTGCTTTTCTCGATGTTGAACAAAGATTAATAGCTGGAAGAGCTATAAGAAAAATAATTGAAAGTAAAAATGCCGCATCCTTAATCATAGATCACGATATAGTTTTTATTGATTACATATCTGACAGAGCTATGGTTTTTTATGGAACACC
This sequence comes from Methanobrevibacter sp., assembly GCA_009784145.1. GTDB lineage: Archaea > Methanobacteriota > Methanobacteria > Methanobacteriales > Methanobacteriaceae > Methanobinarius. The sequence goes on along the minus strand of WRCI01000096.1, from coordinate 170 downwards.
AGGTCTAGAAGGAAAAGCAAGTAAACCAATGGATCTTAGAACATCAATGAACACATTCTTAAAAGATTTAAAAATAACATTCAGAAGAGACAAAGAAACAAAAAGACCTCGTGTTAATAAACTTGATAGCTATCTTGATAGAGAACAAAAAGAAAGTGGAGAATACTATT
>WRCI01000095.1 GCA_009784145.1 Methanobrevibacter sp. | reverse complement strand
CTGCTGGAGACATGACTCCTGAAACTGCATATGTTAAGCTATCCTGGGCTTTAGGTCAAAGTGAAAAACTTGATGAAGTTCACAAAATAATGAAAACTAATATAGCAGGTGAATTGTCTGAAAAATCTTCAATAAAGCATTTTTTAAATTAATAGATTTTAATAAAAAGTTTTGTAATAAAAGGTTTTTTGATAAAAGGTTTTTTGATAAAAGGTTTTTTAATAAAAGATTTTATAAAGTATATTTTATTATTATTATTATTATTATGTTAGGTATGTGATTTTATGGATTGGAATGAATTAGGTCTTAAGATGGGATTAGAAATTCATCAGCAATTAAACACTAAAAGTAAACTATTTTGCCCTTGTGCAGCAGAATTTGTTGATGAAGATTTTGATGAAGAAATAAAAAGAAGTTTAAGACCTACACAAAGTGAATTAGGGCAAATTGATAGAGCTGCACTTCAAGAATCTCGTAGAAAGATGAAGTTTAATTATGAAATTTATGATTATCACACATGTTTAGTTGAAACTGATGATGAACCTCCTTATGATTTAAATGAAGAAGCTCTTGAGATTTCCATGATTATAGCTACTCTTTTGAATATGAATATTGTAGATGAATTCCATACAATGAGAAAACAAGCTATTGATGGAAGTAATGTTGGAGGATTTCAAAGAACTGGTTTAGTAGCTACTGATGGATATCTTGATACTCCTCATGGAAGAGTAACTATTGAAAACATTTGTTTAGAAGAAGATGCTGCAAAAATAATATCTTCTGAAAATAAGGGAGAAGATGGGGAAGGATACACTCATTTTAGATTAGATAGATTAGGAATTCCCTTAGTTGAAATTACAACAGATCCTTCTATTTATGACCCTGAACATGTAAAAGAAGTAGCTTATGCAATTGGTCAAATTTTAAGAAGTACTAATGTTAGAAGAGGGCTTGGAACTATAAGACAAGATTTAAATATTTCAATAACTGAAGGGGCTAGATGTGAAATTAAAGGAGTACAAAATCTTGATTTAATGCCTAAAATTGTTGAACATGAAGTTCAAAGACAATTAAAACTAATTGAAATTAAAAAAGAATTAAAAAAGAGAAATGCTCAAGTTTTAGATGAGATACATAATCTTAATCCAGTTTTTGAAAATAGTTCTTCTAAAATTATTTCTTCAGCAGAATCTGTAAAAGCAGTTGTATTAAAAGGGTTTGGAGGATTAATTGGAGAAGAAGTTCAAGAAGGAAGGAGATTTGGAACTGAAATAGCTAGTTATGCTAAAAAACGTGGAGTATCTGGAATATTCCACACTGATGAATTACCTGCTTATGGTATAAGTTCTGATGAAGTTGATTCTATGAAGAAGTTTTTAGCTACTTCTGATGATGATGCTATTATAATTGTAGCTCATGATGAAGATACTACTATTTCTGCACTAGAAGAAGTTATAAGAAGAGCTAATCTTGCTTTTGAAGGTGTTGTTGAAGAAACTAGAAAGTCTCTTGATGATGGAAATACTGAATATATGAGACCACTTCCAACATCTAGTAGAATGTACCTTGAAACTGATGTTTCACTTATTAAAATTGATGAAGATTCTATTGAAAAAATTAAAAATAATTTACCAGAACTTCCTGATGATAAAAAGATGAGAATAATTTCAGAGTATAATTTAAGTGAAGACTTAGCTAATCAATTAGTTAGAAGAGTAAAGGCAGATGATTTTGAAGCTATTATTACTGAAATTGGTTCTAATAATCTTGATTTTACAACAGTTGCTTCTGTTTTAGCTTATGATTTAAGAGAAATTGCTAGAGAAGGTTATGATATTTCTATTATAAATAAAAATAAGTTTATTGATATATTTACATTACTTGCAGATTCAAAGGTTTCAAAAGATGCATTATCGGAAATTATTATTGGAATCTGTGAAAACCCTAATGAAGATGTAGAAAAAATAGCTAAAGACAAAAATTTATTAGTTCTTGATGAATCAAGTGTTCAAAAAATTATTGAAGAAATAGTTCTTAAAAATTCAGCCATGGTCAAAGAACGGAAGATGGGAGCTATGGGACCTTTAATGGGAATGTCTATGAAGGAACTCAAAGGAAAAGCTGATGGAAAAATTGTTAATAAGATTCTTAAAGAAGAGATAGATAAATTAATTTGATCTAAAATTTAATATAATACTGTCTAAAGTTTAATATAATACTGTCTAAAGTTTAATATAATACTGTCTAAAGTTTAGTAATATATTTCTGAAATTCAATATAAATTATTATTATAAATTGAATTATTTGGGTATTGGTATAATGGAAAAATATGATATTATTATCATTGGTGCAGGTCCTGGAGGACTAACAGCAGGATTATATGCTGGAAGACAAGGAACAAGAACTCTTATATTGGATAAAGGAATTACTGGTGGATCTGGTCTTATGGTTCCGTCTATGGAAAATTATCCAGGTTATGATTTAATAGCTGGAATGAGTCTAATAGCTAAGATGAAAGCTCAAACAGAAAAAAATGCTGAAATTCATGAGATGGAAGGTGTTGAAACAATTGATAGAGTTGATAATGGTTTTGTTTTAACTACTCCTAAAACTAGCTATTTTGCTAAATCAATTATCCTTGCAACTGGAACAAGTCACAAAAAATTAAATGTTCCTGGAGAAGATCATTTCACTGGATTAGGAGTTTCTTATTGTGCTACTTGTGATGGTTTACTTTTTAAAGATAAAGATATTTTAATAATTGGTGGAGGAAATAGTTCTCTTCAAGAAGCAATTTTCCTAGATAATATTGGTTGCAATGTTACAGTTGTTCACAGACGTAATGAATTTAGAGGGGAAAAATATCTTCAAAATAAATTAAAAGAAAAAGGAATACCAGTTATTTGGGATTCAGTTGTGGAAGAAATAAAAGGGAAGCAGATGGTCGAATCTGTAATTTTGTCTAATAATAAAAATGGTTCAGTTCATGAATTAGAAGTTCAAGGGGTTTTTATAGCTATTGGAGATATTCCTTCTAGTGATTTAGCTAAAGAGTTAGGTGTTAATGTAAATAAATATAATCAAATAATCACTGATAAAACTCAAAAAACAAATGTTGATAATGTTTATGCTATTGGAGATGTTACTGGTGGTGTAAAGCAGTGGGTTGTTGCATGTGGTGAAGGTGCAATAGCTGCTAGCTATGCTTATCAAGATTTAGAACAAACTAAAAAGAAAGAATAAATTTAAATAATAAATATAATGGTTTTATAGTCCAGTACTTAATTTTTGGAACTAAATTTTATGTTTATTTATATATAAATTGATATTTTTATACCAAAAATTTGGTGCTTGAATATAATTAGTAAAAATAAGACTTTTCTATAAAATAAAAATATATTTTTATTTATATTATAAATATAAAAATTAATAGAAATTTATTTATAGCTAATAAACTATATTTTTGCAGGATAGATAGCCATTATATATTATTATAATGATAGTTAAATTTGTAATTAGTATCTATTAGATTTTAAATAAGCATATATTAAAAATGCTATTATTAAAAGTATTATTATGGGTAATATTATATGTAATAGTATTGGTATTAACCATAAAAATAAATAAACAACTACAGCTCCAATAAGGACTGCTATTATCATATAAATTAAATCTTGAAGTTCCATGTTTTATTTTATGTTATTATAGTATATAAATAATTTGAATTTAGTAGAGAGTAAAATTTATGAAAATCTTAATTATTAACAATAAAGGCCAATATAATCATAGAATTGGAAGAAGTTTAAGATATCTAAAGATTCCATCAGAATTAGTTTCTAATGAATTATCCATAGAAAAAATAAAAGAAAAGAATCCTATTGGACTTATTTTAGGTGGAGGTCCATCTATTGATGATTCTGGAAATTGTTTAGATTACATAAATTATTCTAACAACCTAGATATTCCAATTTTAGGCATATGTTTAGGTCATCAGCTAATAGCTAAATCTTTTGGAGGAATAGTTTCAACTTCTTATACTGAAAGCTATGCTCAAATTGAAATAGATATTATAAAATATGATTTTTTATTCAATGGAATTGACTCTCCAATGAAAGTTTGGACTTCTCATAAAGATGAAGTTAAATCTGTCAATAATGAATTTGAAATAATAGCTAGTTCTTGCTTTTGTGATGTTGAAGCTATGAAACATAAACAAAAAGAAATTTATGGTATACAATTTCATCCTGAAGTTCATCATACACCAAAGGGTGAGTTAATTTTTAAAAACTTTTATAATATTTGTGAAAATTATAAAATTTGAAATTCTTTTTGATTTAAAGTGTTTAAGTTATAAATAAAATTTTATGTTGTTGATTTATATCAATTTTTAAATAATGAAATATTAGTATAATGTATTAATTGATTAAAATTATAAAATATTATAAGATAATATTATAAAATATTATAAGATAATATTATAAAATATTATATACCAAATTTATAGTAAAATAATTAAAATAGTAAAATAATATAAATAATATGTAATGAATATAATATTTAATTGTTGTAAAATATATTCACATTAAATGTATATATTTAATAACAATAGTGTTAAAAATTATAAATTATAAAATAAAAATATAAAAGAGGCAAAAAATGATTGATAATCTTGACGAATTAGTAGCTAAAGCAGTTGACAATAAACAAGAAATTAAAAGAGAAGGTTTAAGACTCAAAATAGGAGATTCTGAAGAAGATTTTAGAATTTCTGGAATTGGAGAAAAAACTGTAAAAATAGAAAAGTTTGTAAAGTATGAAGACATGATTGAAGCTGCAGAACTTGGAAAAGAAGATAGTTTACAGTTAGCTATAATGAAAGTTATTGATGAATTTGAAGCTAGTGATGATAGCTAAAAATAATTAGAATTCATTAATAATTAGAATTCATTAATAATATATCAATATAATATAAGAGATTATATAAATATTAATAAAAAAAATATTAATGGTTATATTAATGGTTAATATAAGTTAAGTATTTCTATAAATTAAAGAGTTATTTATTATTTAAAATAAAAATGCATGTATTAAATATGCTATTAAAATAACAATAATAACTGGGGCTAACCATCTCAAAATCTTGTAAGCAATATATGCTAGAAAAATACAGATTATACCAATTATTATATTTTCTATAGTAATCATAAGTATATTTTAAATGTTAAATAATATAAATTTTTTTAAGAATTATAAATATTTTAATAAATATTATAAATCTTTTAAGAAGTAGTATAAATCTTTAAAAAAATAGTATAAATATTTAAAAAGTAGTATAATCTTTTAAAGAATAGTATAAATCTTTTAATAGTATGAATTTTTATTAATAATTAATCAAAAAATTTTTAAAAAAATAGTATAAATCTATTTAAATTATTTTTTTAATTTATTTTAAATTTTATTTTAGGTGTACTTTATGTTAAACCCTTTAGAATTCATAAAAGAATCTATTGAAAAAATAAAGAATCAAATCGGCGATGAAAAAGCTATAATAGCTCTTTCTGGCGGTGTTGATAGTTCTGTTTGTTCTGTACTTGTTAAAAAAGCTATTGGTGATAATTTAGTAGCTGTTTTTGTAAATCATGGTCTTCTTAGAGAAGGTGAGGTAGAAGAAGTTTGCAATACTTTTGAAGATAGGTTAAACTTTATTTATGTAGATGCAAGTGATGAATTCTTAGGGGCACTCTCTGGTATAGAAGATCCAGAAGAAAAAAGAAAAATCATTGGAAAAGTTTTTATAGATGTTTTTGAAAGAGAAGCAGCAAAAATTCAAGCTAAATTTTTAGTTCAAGGGACTATAGCTCCTGATTGGATCGAAACTGAAGGAAAAATTAAATCTCATCATAATCTTGCTTTACCTGGAGGAATGGTTTTAGAACTTGTTGAACCAGTTCGTGAATTATATAAAGATGAAGTTAGAGAAATTGGACTTGAGTTAAATCTTCCAGAGTCTCTTGTTTATAGACAACCTTTCCCTGGTCCAGGTCTTGCAGTTAGAGTAATAGGAAAACTTTCAAAAGAAAAATTAGAAATATGTAGAAAAGCTGATGCTATTGTTAGACAAGAAATAATTAAAAATAAAATTGATAAAGAATTATGGCAATACTTTGCAGTTCTTACTGATACTAAGGTTACTGGTGTTAAAGGTGATCAAAGGGATTTTGGTTATTTAGTTGTACTTAGAATGGTTGCATCAGTAGATGCTATGACAGCTCATGTTCCAGAATTACCATGGTCTGTTATTAGAGATATTTCTAAAAGAATTACTTCTGAAGTATCTGAAGTTACTCATGTTTCTTTATCTATAAGTGATAAACCACCTAGTACTATTGAATTTGCTTAAGGATAACAGCTAAATTATATAGTTAATTATATAGCTATAAATCATATTATAAATCATATTATAAATCATATTATAAATCATTTTATAAATTATATTATAAATTATACTTATAAATTATATAGTTAATTATATAGCTATAAATCATTTTATAAATTATAT
>WRCI01000094.1 GCA_009784145.1 Methanobrevibacter sp. | reverse complement strand
TAAATATTCTATGTTAATAATTATCCCAATGTGTGTAGGAATATCTCTATTTGCCACTCCAATATTAGAAGTGACTTTCCCAAGATTTTTAGCTGCATCTCCAGCACTTAGTGTTCTTGTTGTGGGAATGACATTTTACTCATTGTTTGCAATTTCATCAAGTATAGTTCAAGGAATTGGTAATCCAAGAATTCCTATGTATGTTTTGGTTGTTGGAGCAATAGCTACTTTTGTTTTAAATTGGTTTATTGTTCCCATATATGGAATTGTTGGAGGATCTATAGCTACCACTATTGCATGTTTTTTAATTATGATACCTATATTAAAAATGAGTTTTAAACTTACAAAAACTAAAGCTCCTTATAAATTCATTGGAAAGCTTATTTTAGCTTCATTAATAATGGGATTAGTTATTGTTGCCCTTCCAAATACTGTTTTAGGGCTAATAATTGGAATAATAATCTGCCCAATAATTTATATCATAGCTTTAGTGCTTTTAAAATCATTTGAAAAAGAAGACCTCGATGAAATAAGAAACTTTTCCCATAAGTTTGGACCAGTTACTAAAGTGATTAATAAGATTTTAAATCTAATTGAAAAGTTTTTATGAGTATTTAGATTAGCTAATTTTTTTATTTTTATTTTTTTATATTGTTACTTATTTTTACAATATACTTCACTTAATTATTAATTTTTTTATTTATTTGAGGGTCGGTCAAAATTCCATCTCAGATTGTCAAAACATTATGAAAATCCTTTGTTTAGTAAAAAAAGAAACTTTTTTTGAAAAAAGCTATTTTTGACCGACCCTCAATTCAAATCATGAACAAAATGGACAGTCCCTATGAGGACAAATAATAATAATTTAAGATTAATAACAGGCTTACTTGGGGGTGTTGGTTATATAATTTTAATTAAATATTTTGTTTATTTATTAAATATATAAAATCAGTGGTGAAAAAATGATAGGTACTATAATGGGAATAATTTTAGCAATTGTTATATGTGGGGTTCTAGGTTGGATATGTAATAAGGGTGAAAAAGAGGAAATAAGAAGGGATGAAAGAATAAGGGAAGAAGTTAGGTGAGAAAATATATAAGTCATTAGAAAAATGTAGCCCTCTATATCGTATAAAAACCTTTTACTTAGTTCGTTAAGAACATGACGATAATTTTAAGTAGAATTATTACTAAAGAAGCAACTAAAAATAGCAGTTCTAAAATAAAAACTACTGACATATCTACCACCCCCTACATAATAAGTAGGAGCAAAAAGAAAAATATACTATTGTTGATGTGTATATTTTCGTGTCTTCAAACTCCCCTATAAGCAATACATTTATATATTGCCTTGTTTATAGTGTTAAATATCTTTAACTATAGAGGACTACATTTAATAATTAAATTTCATGATATAAAAAAGTTTATATATAATAAAGTCTATAATAATAAATATTGTTGATGTGTATGTGTCTTCGGAAGCTTCTCTTTTTTAGCTTCCAATTCCCATACTATTTAATCTAATTCTTTTTTTCTTTTAATTCTATTTCATAAGTTGGTTTTTTTTTAGTGTTTTCTTCAATTAACTTAATAACAATCTGTTTATTTTTATTTTGTCAATTCTTTCATTGTTTGAGTCAGTTATTTTAATTTAATTTTTAATTTAATTTATTTTTATCTTATTTATTTTAATTTTTTAAAAGATTTTACAATATAGTTTATACCTTTTACAATAGAAATAAAAAGTATATGAAAAAATATAAAGAATGTATAGAATATATAAAATATAAAGAATATAATAGAATATAAAGAATATATAGAATATAAACGGAATACAAATAATATATAATCCAATTTTACCATATATTCTATTTTACAATATACAATAATAGAATAATATAGCTAAGAATAATTAACAATAATGATTTTAATAATATATTAATTGAAGTGATAATATGTTTATTCTAGGAATTAGTGGAAGTCCAAGGAAAAAAGCTACTGAATATGTTCTTAATAAAGCATTGTCTAATCTTGAAGAAGAAGGGTTTGAAACAAAAATGTTTACAGTTAGAGGAAAAAATATTGCTCCATGTAGACACTGTGATTATTGTTTAGAAAATAAAGAATGTGTCATGAAAGATGATATGGTTGAAGTTTATAATCTCCTTAAAAAAGCTGATGGTATAATAATAGCAAGTCCAATGTATAATGGATCTATTTCAGCTCAAATTAAAGCTATAATGGATAGGTGTCGAGCTCTTGAATCTGAAGATATTAATATGCATGAAGGAAAAATTGGTATGTCTATAGCTATTGGAGGAGACCGAGTAGGTGGGCAAGAATTAGCTATTCAACAAATAAACACTTTTTACATACTTAATGGGATTATTCCAGTTAGTGGTGGTGCTTTTGGAGCTAATCTTGGAGCTGTTTTATGGTCACAAGATACTCTTGAAGGTGTGAAAGAAGATACTTATGGATTTAAAAGTTTAGATATGACTTTAAAACGCTTTATTAAATTTTTAAACAAATATAGATAACTATAAATTTGAACTATTGTCATATGATTATATTAATATTTATATAATAGAATTTGTATATAATATAAATTATATAAAATATACAATAGAAAAATAAAGTATAAAATATACAGTAGATATAATAAAAAATAAAAAAAATACGAAATAGAAGATATATAATATAAATTATATAAAATATACAATAGAAAAATAAAGTATAGAAAAATATACAAAAAATAGGAAAATATATGAAAAAATATTTTATATAATATAAAAAAACATACAAAAAATATTTTATACTTAATAAACTATAACAACCCATATAAACATAATAAATTAGTTAAACATCTAAAAATATAAACTGGGGATAAATAAATGGAATTTGCTAAAAGCACTGTGAAAAAGTATACAAGAGAATATACTAGAACACTGAAAAATGGGAAAAAGAAAAAATATAAAACTGAACAATTCCAAATAACAGTCCCTAAAGAAGAAAATATATTTAAAGACGAAGAAACAGTTTTAGTTATTTCTGAAAAAAATGCTGAAGAAATAAAAGATTTTCTAAATAAAATAACTAAATTAGAAGAAGAAGTTGGGTCATTAAAAGAAACAAACAAAGATTTAGCCTTTCAAACTAAAGATAAAAGTGATGGTAAAGAAACACAAAATTTAAAAGAAGAATTAGAAGAAAGAAATGCGATTCTTTCAGAATATGAAACAAAAATAGCTAATTTAGAAAAAGTTGCAAAAGAAGATCCCCAAAAATTATTAGCTAAAGAAAAGGAAAAAACAAGCCAATTAATAGCTAGAGTTAATAAAGAATCAAAACAACTAATAGCTAAAGAAAAGGAAAAAACAAATCAAGTATTAGCTAAAGAAAAGGAAAAAATAGAAAAACTACTAGAAGAAGAAAAAGAAAAATCAAACCAACTATTAACTGAAGAAAAAGAAAAAATAGAAAAACTACTAGAAGATAAAGCAGAAACAGAAAAATTACTAGAAGAAGAAAGGAAAAAGACAAACCAGCTACTAGCTAAAATAAATGAAGAAACAAAACAACTAATAGCTGAAGAAAAAGAAAAAATAGAAAAACTAGAAGAAGAAAAAGTAAAAGTGGAAAAGCTACTAAAAGAGGAAAAGGAAAGAACAAACCAACTACTAGCTAAAACAAATGCAAAAACTGAAGAATTAATAGCTAAAGAAAGAGAAAAAATAGAAAAACTACTAGAAGAAGAAAAAGAAAAAACAACCCAACTGCTAAAAGAAGAAAGGGAAAAAATACTAGAAGAAGAAAAAGAAAAAACAAACCAACTACTAGCTAAAACAAATGCAAAAACAAACCAACTACTAGCTAAAGAAAGAAAAAAACTACTAGAAGAAGAAAGAGAAAAAACAAACAAATTAATAACTAGCTTAAGAGAAGAAATCACTTCATTAAAACAGACTCACAAGGAATCAATAGCTAAAACAAATGAAAAAGCAAACAAATTAAGAGAAAATGAACAACAAGCAATAGCAAAACTAAAAAAAATGAAAGAATTGCGAACAGGTGAAAATGCTAAATTAAAGGAAAGAATAAAAAATTTAAAAACACAAGTGAATGGTTTGGAAAATAAAATAAAAGAAGACAAAAATGAAACCAACTCAAGAGAAACTGTAAAGATTGAAGAAAATGGAATGCTAAAAGAAAAAATAGCTAATTTAGAAAGAATTAATCAAAAAATTAATGCTGAGAAAAATGAACTTAAAAAAGCTTTAAAAGTAGAACTTCAATCTAGAATAGAATTAAATGAAAAATTAGCTGCTTTGAATAAAGAAAATGCGAATAAAGTATCTGAATTACAAAATACAATTGAAGTTCTTGAAAAGAAGCTTGAAAAAAATAAAAATATAGAAAATGAAATAATTGATTTGAAAAAGAATTTCGAAGAAAAGCTTAGTGATGCCAAAAAAGAAGATATTGGAGAAAATATCATTAATAGAGTAGAGAAAGAAAACTATATGGCTAGTATAAATAAGCTAAAAATTGATAAAAAAGAGCTAACTGAAAGAATAGAATTTTTAAACTCACATATTGAAGAACAAAAAAGAAAAATGACTGAGTTAAAGTCTTCTAATAGCTATGAAATAGAAAAATTAGAAGAAGAATATAATGATTTAATTAAAAAATACCAGCAACTAAAAGTAGAATTAGACAAAACTCATAATTTACTTATCTATCATCAAGAAGTGGCAAATAAACTAAGAAGTTTTATTGTTAATAAATAATTAACTAAAAAAATTATTTAAAAAAATAAATTGAAAAAAATAAAAAAATATAAAAAATATCGATTGTTTAAAAAAATACAAAAAATATCAATTATTTAAAAAAATATAAAAAATATCGATTGTTTAAAAAAATATAAAAAATATCAATTATTTAAAAAAAATATATTGAAAAAAAGAAATTAAAAAAAATATATTAAAATATATTAAAAAAATATAAAAAATAAAAAAATTATTTTTTTAAAAAAAATAAAAAATATCTTAAAGAAAAAAGATTAAAATAAAAAAAATAAAATAAGAAATAATCAAATTATTAACTATTTAATCAAATTATTAATTACTTAATAAAACTATTAATTAGTTAAATCAATTATCAATTATTTCCCATCTACTTCTAAATCATTATGTATATATTTATCATATCCAGTAAGGTCAAGTAAACCATGACCTGATAAATTAAATACAATTGTTTTTTCTTCTCCAGTTTCTTTACATTTTTTAGCTTCATCAATTACTGCTTTTATTGCATGAGTAGATTCAGGAGCTGGTACAACACCTTCAGATTTTGCAAAAGTGATTCCTGCCTTAAATACCTCATTTTGATGAACAGATCTTGGTTCTATATAACCTTCTTTTGTAAGAAGTGATATTTGTGGAGACATTCCATGATACCTAAGTCCGCCTGCATGAACAGAAGGAGCTACAAAATCATGACCAAGAGAGAACATTTTTAAAAGAGGAGTTAAACCTTCAGTGTCTCCAAAATCATAATCATAGCTACCTTTTGTAAGAGTTGGGCAAGTACTTGGTTCAACAGCTATAAACTTACAATCGCTATTTCCATCTAATTTATCTTTAATAAATGGATAAGAAAATCCTGCAAAATTACTTCCTCCACCAACACAACCAATTAACATATCTGGTTCTTCTTCAGCTATTTCAAGTTGTGTTTTAACTTCTTGACCAATTACAGTTTGATGTAACATTACATGATTTAAAACACTACCAAGAGAGTAGTAAACATTTTCATTAGCTAAAGCATCTTCAATAGCTTCAGATATAGCTATGCCAAGAGAACCTGGGTGATCTGGAGTTTCAGCTAATACTTTTTTTCCAAATTCAGTGTGTGCACTTGGTGAAGGATAAAGTTCTCCTCCATAAATCTCCATTATAGCTTTTCTAAATGGTTTTTGATCAAATGATACTTTTACCATATATACAGTACAATCAATATCCATTTGAGAACAAGCAAGAGAAAGAGCAGTACCCCATTGACCAGCACCAGTTTCGGTAGTGAGTCTTTCGACCCCATCTTTTTGAGCATAATATGCTTGTGGAATTGCACTATTTAGTTTGTGGCTTCCCGTTGGAGACATATCTTCTCTCTTATAATAAATTTTAGCAGGAGTATTTAATAACTCTTCTAAAGCTTTAGCTCTAAATAGTGGACTAGGTCTTCCCATTCTCATATATAGATCTCTAACTTTCTTAGGTATAGTTATATATCTTTCTTGTGCAAATTCTTGCTCAAGAACACCTTTGGAAAATATTTGAGGAAGTGATTCAATTTGATTTTTTCCTTCACTATTCATTGGAGGTGGGAGTTCTCCAGGTAAATCTGGGTTAATATTATACCATTTTTTTGGAACATCATCAGAGGATAATTCTATTTTATACATATTTTTCACCTTTATTTTATATTTTAAAATTTTATTTAATTTTAAAAAGTTTATTTAATTTTAAAAAATTTTATACTATATTATATTTTTATATAAAAAATTATTATATTATATTCTTAAAAATTTTATACTATATTTAAAAAATATATAATTTTATTTTAAAAAATTTATT
>WRCI01000093.1 GCA_009784145.1 Methanobrevibacter sp. | reverse complement strand
TTTTTAATTGAAGAAAAGTTACACCCAAGAACTTGACCTTTTAATGTGCTTTTAGATGAACCTATTACTACTTCTTTTCCATCATCTTCTAAATAGTCTTTAATCTCATCAATGATATTCAGATGTTGAGTAGTATTAGCTAAAGCAATTTTAGAATAATTGTTCAATAGTTTTAAAGCTTCTTCAAGAGATTTTTCAACATCAACTTTTGAATAGCTTTCAATAAAAAGGATAGGAATATCATATTTAATTGGAAGAGGGGTGTGAGCATAATGGATTATTAAATCCACAATATCCTTCATTTTATTATCACCAACATCACAAGCACCAAAACAGGGATCTCCAGAAATAATAATATTAGCATCAGTTTCTTTTTCAAGAATTCTAGCTATGGCTACAGCTTGTGTTTTCAATCCTTCTGGAAATTGAAGACCAACATTTTTAGCATTTCGCTTTTTAATGGTTTTTATAACTTTATCAACTTCCATATCATATAGTGACATATTTCTCAATAATAGTTTTCATTAATTTGTATATTTTTAATTTTCATCAATTTATATATTAGCTCATATATTCCTATATTAAAAAGAGTTCATTTCATAAACTGGCCCATGAGACGACCCATAGATCCTCCACCCATACCACGTTTGCCAATTCCTTTCATAGCTTTTTTAGTATTGTTATAATATTTTAAAAGTTCTTTAACTTCTTCATTTTTAACCCCAGCACCTCTAGATATTCTCATAATTCTAGACTGCTTAATAACTTTAGGGTGTTCCATTTCATATTCACTCATTGAAGACATTATAATCTTGAACTTATCTATTTTATCTTCTGTCATTTGGGTAGCTTCTTTTGGTATTTTTCCACCAAGACCTGGAATCATATTCATTATTTGTTTCATAGGACCCATTTTATTCATCATTTCAAATTGACTTTTCATATCTTTAATAGTGAATTTACCACTTAACATATTATTCATTGTTTTAGCAGCTTCATCTTCATCTATTACCTCTTCAGCTTTTTCAATAAGAGTTCTAATATCGCCCATTCCAAGCAATCTTGATATAAATCTATCAGGATCAAAAGCTTCAAAATCATCTACTCTTTCACCAGTACCAATAAATTTAATAGGGGCTCCAATTTCAGCCACAGCTGAAAGAGCACCTCCTCCTTTAGCCGAACCATCAAGTTTTGTAATTATTATTGAACCTACCTCAGTAGTGTTTGCAAATGCTTTTGCCTGTTCACCAGCTTGCTGACCAATAGTTCCATCAATAACAAGCATAGCTTCATTCGGTTCAATAACACTTGAAAGTTTTTCCATTTCATCAAGTAAATCTTGTTCATCTTTATGTCTACCTGCAGTATCAAAAATTATAATTTTTTGATTTCTAAATTGTTTAAGGCCTTTTTCAGCTAAATCAACAGCATCTTTATTTTCAGGATCACCATAAAGAGAAATTTGCATTTCTTCTGTTAATTGTCTTAATTGTTCATATGCAGCGGGTCTCCAAGTGTCAGTACAAACAACTGCTGGAGAAAATCCTTTTTTTTGAAGATATCTACAAAGTTTTCCTATTGTAGTAGTTTTACCACTTCCTTGAAGACCTAAAAACATTATTTTAAATGGTTTATCATCAATATCTAAATCATGATGTTCACTACCAAGAAGATTTACCATTTCTTCATATACTATGGTTATAACATGTTCTCTTGGAGTTATTCCTTTAGGTGACTTTTCATTTAAAGATCTATCTTCAATTTTTTTAGATAATTTTAAAACTAATTTGATGTTAACATCAGATTGTATTAAGGCTCTCTGAATATCTTTGACAACTTCTTTAATAGTTTTTTCATCTATTACAGCCATACCTGCTAATTTTTTCATTGTATTTGTAAGACTTTTTCCTAAATTCCCTAACATAGCCATTTAATCACCAGGCTTTCTATTACTAGTATATTATTAATATAATGTTGAATTTAAAATTTATTTAATTAATATTGGTCTGAAATTAATATTTTTAATTTGGTTAATAATTATATTCTTAATTTATTATGTATTTGTTAATTAATATAATTTATTTAAATAGTAAAATAATTATTTATTTATATAGTTTATAATAAAAATATAAGATAAATGAGAATTTTATTCTAAAATAGCTTAATTTATTCTAAACTAAGATAATTTATTCTAAACTAAGATAATTTATTCTGAAATAACTTCTTTAAAGACTTTTCCAATAGATTCATTTATTACTAAGCTTGCATAATCATCATAGGAAGTATCACCTTTATTAATAAGAACTAAATTATCACCATTAAAGTATTCTACAAGTCCAGCAGCTGGATAAACAATTAGTGAAGTTCCTCCGATAATAAGAACTTCTGCATTAGCTATATATTCAATAGATTTTCTCATTATAACATTGTTTAATGGCTCTTGATATAATACAACATCTGGCTTTATAATTCCTCCACATTTATCACAAATAGGAATATCTTCTGAATCTATTATATAGTCAATATCATAGCTGGCTTTACAATTCATACAATAATTTCTCATTATACTGCCATGAAGTTCAAAGACATTTTCACTTCCTGCTTTTTGATGAAGATCATCAATGTTTTGAGTTACAACAGCTTTAATTTTCCCTAATTTTTCGAGTTTAGCAATAGCTAAATGGGCATTGTTTGGTTTTGCTGATTTATGTATAATGGTTTCTTTATAATATTTGTAAAATTCGGATGTATTATTTAAAAAGTAGCTATGGGAAAGAATCGTTTCAGGAGACTCTCCATATTTTTCAATTGTATTATAAATCCCATTTTCACTTCGAAAATCGGGTATTCCACTTTCTGTTGAGACTCCTGCTCCACCAAAAAATACAATATTATTGGAATTAGCTACTAGTTCTTTTAATTCTTTTATTTTTTCTGAAGAATCTGTCATTTTATCCCTTAACCTATTTTATTATAAAATTATTTTTTAACTATTACTATATAGATTATTTTTAATTAAAATTCATTGTTTACTTATATTGGGGTATAATAATTCTAAATAAGAAGTTCTCTCAAAACCATCATTTATTCCTAATTTTTTGAATATATCAAATATTTTATCTAATTCTTCTTTAAACTCACTTCCATCTTCTAAATCAGTTTCTATTTCCATATATGGTCCTAAATCTTTTACTTCATCAAGACTTATAATATATTGATTTAGATTGTAGATTGTTCTGTTTTTAATAACATCTGCTACTTTTTTAAAACCTAAATGTTGAAATATTTTATCTATTTTTTCAGAATCTTCGATTCCTACTTCGATTTCTTCTCTTGTTTTACTTGTTTTATCTATTTTTGGTCCTTTGTAAGTTATAAATATTTCAAATTTATTTTTAATTGTAACTTTTCTTATTCTAAGAGCTTCATCTGTTTTTCCAAAATCTTTTAGGGGGTTGTTGAAATAGCTATCTTCTTGGTGTTCCACATGGCTCTTTTTTGCATTAATTTCTTTTAACAGGGTTTTTACAGCTTCAAAATCTTTTATTTTAGCTTTTACTTCAACTTCTATCATATTATCCCATTGTTTAACATATTTTATTGTTTAATTTTTAGTAGTTTCCATAAGAAATATATCTAAATAATGAATTTAAATCATAATAATAGTTTTTATATTTCAAGAGATATTAGTTTTCTTAACATTTATAGAAGTTTTATATTTCAAGAGATATTAGTTTTCTTAACATTTATAGATATTTTCATAATTTTATTATTAATTTTCATTTTTCATAATATTTATATTAATTTTCAAATCAATAATTTTTTATAGTATTAATTTAAATACTTTAATGTTATAATATATATAAATTCAAATAGAATATATATAATATATAAGATAAATAATAATAAAATTTGCTTAAATTTTTTCTATATAATTTAATAATTTTTAATAATTTATAAATAATTTTCCTATTTTATAATTATATTAAATAATAACTTTAATTTCATTGTTAAGAATGTTTTTATCATTGAATTATTGATTGAATATATAATTATATTTTATAAATTAAATTAATAAAATTTGAAAAAATTATTGAAAATTTATTTTGAAATTTTTTTAAATAGGTTTATATATTATTAATAAAATAAAAAAGATATAATGTAAATTTTTATAAATGACTAATTAAATTTTTTATTAAAATTTTTTTATAAATATTTTATTAAATTTTTACTGAATTTTTAATTATTTTTTTTAAAATTTGATTGGGAGGTATATTAACTTGACCGATGTTGATATCAAAATAGAGAACATTGTAGCTTCTGCGGCTATTGGAAAAGACATAGAATTGACTGAAGTTTCAAAAGCATTAGAAGGTGTTGATTTTAATCGAGAACAGTTTCCAGGATTAGTTTTTAAATTAAAAGAACCTAAAACTGCAGCACTTATTTTCAGCTCAGGGAAATTGGTTTGTACTGGGGCTAAATCTATAGAAGATTCTATTTTAGCTATAAATAAGACTGTTGATTTGATGAGAACTATTGATAAAGATATTCCTCACGAATTTGAAATTAAAATCCAAAACATTGTAGCTTCTGCCAACTTGGAAGCCACATTAAATCTAGAAGCAGTAGCTCTAGAATTAGAAAATACGGAATATGAACCTGAACAATTTCCAGGTTTAGTTTACCGTTTAAAAGACCCTAAAGTTGTTTTATTATTATTTGGTTCAGGCAAAGTTGTTTGTACTGGTGCCAAAAATAAAGATGATGCTAAGCTTGGTGTAGAAAGGGCCTATGACAGACTTAGCGAGTTGGACTTAATATAATTGGTGATATGATTGATTAAACTTGTAGTATTTGACTTAGATAATGTTATTATTGATGGTGAAGCGATAGATGAGATTGGAAAATTAGTAAATGTTCAAGACGAAATTGCAGAAATCACTGAAAAAGCTATGCACGGTGATTTAGACTTTGAAACAGCTATAAAAGAAAGAGTTAACCTTTTAAAAGGAGTTTCAGTCGATGATATTAAAAAATTAGCAGACGACATGAATCTCATGGAAGGGGCTGAAGAAGCTATTAAAGGTTTAAAAGATAGTGGTTATGAAGTAGCTGTTATTAGTGGAAGCTTTGATTTAATTGCTGACCCTTTAAAAGAAAAGCTTGGATTAGATTATTTATTTACCAACACACTTGTAGTGGAAGATGGAAAATTAACTGGAGAAGTTACTGGACCTTTAGTTGAAGACACTAAAGCGGATGTACTTAATACTCTAATTTCAGATAATGATATTTCAGTTGATGAATGCATTGCTGTTGGTGATGGTGCTAATGATATTTCTATGATGGAAATAGCTAAATTTGGTATTGCATTTAATGCTAAACCAATGGTTAAAGAAGTAGCAGATATCATTATAGAAGAAAACAACTTAAAAGAAGTTTTAACAGTTATAATGGATTTAAATCCTGATTCTTCTGGCATTGATGAAACTGAAGCTGAAACCAAAGTTGAAACCGAAGAAATTGAAGATGTTGTTGAAGCTGATGAATCTGAGGATGTTGTTGAAACCGAAGAAATTGAAGATGTTGTTGAAGCTGATGAATCTGAGGATGTTGTTGATGATTCAGTTGTTGTTAAAGTTGAAGTTAAAGAATCTGAAGAGATTGTGGATGATTCAGTTGCTGAAAAAGTTGAAAATACAGCTAAAACAGAACCTGAAGAAGATAAAACATCTGAAGATACTAAAGATGACAAGCCTGAAAAAGGTTCTAGAAAATCCAAAGCTAAATCTAGAAAATCCAAAAAAGAGTTATTGATAAGTGTTGATTTTGACCTTGCACCTACTCTTGAAGGTGTTAAAAAGCAAAAAGATGAAAGGGAAGAAATTATATCTAAAATAGCTTCAGAAAGAGAAGAATTCAATAAAACAGCTAAAGAACAACGTAAAATCAGAGACGATCTCAATGATAGCTTAAAAGAAAACTTAAAATTAGCTATTGAATTCAGAGATCAACGTAATGAAATTAATAAATCTGTTGAAGATGCTAAAAAATTGCGTGATGAAGTTAATGAAGAAATTAAAAAACTTGAATGGTCTTCTGGTAGAAGAGATAAAATAAAACTTGAAAATGAAATTAAAAAAATTGATAAAGTTATTGAAACTCGAGTTTTAGATATCAAAAAAGAAAATCAACTTGTTAAAAGTGCTAATGATTTAAGAAAACAGTTGATGGAAATAAAAGAAGACGATAAAGTTAAAGAAGAAGCTCAAACTCTTAAAAAAGTTTCTGAAGAACATCATGCAAAGGTTGTTGAACTTTCAGAACAAGCTCAAGAATTCCATGAAAAAATGCTTAATTACTTTAGAACTACTGATGATATTAGAACTACAGCTGACGAAGCTCATAAACTTTTCATTGAAGCTAGAAAATCTGCTTCAGCTAAGCATGACGAGTTCAAAGTTGTTTTAAGTGAAATTCATGTTATTAACAAAGAACTTGGCACTAACAAGTCTAAAAGGCGAAGGGCTGAAAAACAATCTAACAATAAGAAAAATCGTGAAGAAAAAGAAAAAGCTGAAGATATTTTTGA
Organism: Methanobrevibacter sp.; assembly: GCA_009784145.1. GTDB lineage: Archaea > Methanobacteriota > Methanobacteria > Methanobacteriales > Methanobacteriaceae > Methanobinarius. Next base: position 57 of record WRCI01000093.1, on the reverse strand, counting down.
AAAATTCAAAAATGGTAAAAAACTCACTACTGAAGAGCTTTTACTTTTACAAAAGCA
>WRCI01000092.1 GCA_009784145.1 Methanobrevibacter sp. | reverse complement strand
CATTTTGATAAAATAGCTATTGATTCTTCTAAATTGTCTAAAATATCTCCACGCATTACAAACCATGCCTCTTCTCTAACACTAAAATGTTCATCACTTGCAAATGGTTTAATAGCTTCAAACTTTTCAACTAAAGTCAAATCATTATTAAATCCTATGAAATAACATGCCCATGAACGTACTATGTCTGATGTATGATTACTAAGGTTTTTGAATAATTCTTTATCATTATTTTTTTTTGATTCTTTTAGTAATGTTTTTCCAATTGCAGACATGAATTGAGGGTATGTTTTCTTTTCTAGATTGTCTATTTCATTTTTACAGCTATCAAAATATTCTGCTGATTTTAAATCAATTAGAACATTTTTTAAAAGTTCTTCTTGGTTAATGACTAAACTTTCAACTAAGTTAACTGCTTCGATTTTCCCTTGATTTAGTAGAGTTTTTACTTCTTTTGGAACTTCTTTTTTATTTCTAGCTCCTTTTCTATTTTTTATATCCATATAAATCATTTAATAATATTGATAACAAACAATTAATTATTATAATTAATTATTTTTCATTGATTATTCTAATTATTTATTTTAACTAATTATTTTTCATTGATTATTCTAATTATTTATTTTAACTAATTATTTTGCATTGAATTATTTTAATTAGTTATTTTAATTATTTATTTTAACTAATTTTGTAATTCTAATTGTATATTATTTTAATACCTTTTACTGCTTCTTTTTTATTTTTATTTTAAAACATATTCGAATTCCCAGAAAGGAATGCCTTGAATGTCACCATTTGTTAAGTGTTCAATTTCATGGGAAGCTCCATATGCAGCTGGTCCAAAAAAGGTCAATGGTTCTTGAAGATGCTTAACAGATATCTTCATTTCTTTTGGATTTAGTATTGCTTCAAGTATGTATTCACCATTAACTGTAGTTGAATAAGGTCTTTCTACTAACTCTCTTTCATTTTTATTTCCACATTTTTCCATTCTATAAATTTTACCTTCTTCAGATAAAATTTCAGGGTTTACAAAAAGATATATTTTTTCTAAGGTATATCCAATTTTAGTTTCATTATCATATTCAGTTACTTTTTCTTTCACCGACATTAGGTTTTTAGAGTTTTTACTAACACTCCAATCTCCTCCAAATCGAACTGAAAAGAAAAGTGGTAAAAAAACTTCTTCTGGAAGTTCAAGAGCTTTTATTATTTCTTTTTCTCTTAATGTAAATTTTAAAATCTTTTTTATATCTTCTTTTTCCAATTCAACACCGTGGAGGGTTAATATTTTGAAATTTAATATTATTGTAATTTAATATTAATAAAAAAAGCTGTGTTTCAAGTAGTTAATTCTATTTTAGAGGAATTATAACTCCTGTTAATAGTTTATCTTCTGAAATTTCTTCAGGACTGTTGTAGTAGTATTCTAAAAATGTTCCATCAGGAATTAGATTGTTTGTTTCAATCCATCCCATTACTTCATTATATGTTGCTTCCATTTCTTGATAAGGTCCTAGATACATACTATAAACCGCTTTCATTTCAGGTAAATAGCTGAATTCTATATCTCCTTTTCCAGGTAGTTCTTTATATACTGGAAAACCAATTTCAACTTTAAGATTTTCTATTTCCATATTAAAAAATCTTACAAAAGGAATATCTTCTGGGAATTCATTTATTTCTTTAAGATAAGTTTCAATTTTCCCATAGGTTTCACCTATTAACATAGGTAAATTTTCCATATTTGTAGTTATTTTAACTGATAATACTGATTGTTTACTTCTTTTTATAATTTCAATAGGTGATATTATTGGCATTTTTATCCTCTTTAGCTAATTTTTTACATTTTATTTGTTTAATTATTACATTCTTTATTCAATATCACATTCTTTATTTATTCAATATTACAAAAACTTTAAACTAATTAATTTTTTCAAGAAAGTCATATTTATTGCAAAATAAAGTATTGATTTTATTGAAAAAGATAGTTTATAAAATAATATATAAATGAATAATCCAAGAGAGTATATGAAAAGTATTTATTTAATTTAATTATTTTTTATTAAAATCTTCAATAGCTTTATCAACTAATTCAAGTATTGATTCACTAATATCAGGATAGCTATCATTAATAGCTATTGGAATATTATCACAGTAAACAACTTCAAGACCAGCTTTAAGGGAATCTTTTGTAGCTACATCTACTGCAGCTGCTTTAAGTTCAGTAAGCATAACATCTGCTTTATCCATATATTTTTCAATATCTTTTTGTAGAAGTGGTCTGTTTGAAAGATGTGGGGTTGTTCCAACAACTTTACAATCATAATTTTCTTCTAAATGCTGTACTAAAACATGTTTTATTTCTTCTGGGGCTGTTGTAGCAAATAAAACATTTTTATTACTAATATCGCCTAATGGTTTTGGTCTAAACACAGTAGATATAATCTTTGCATCAGGATTAATTTCAGCTATAAACTCTTCTATAACTTTAACCTTTTCAGGTGTACTCATTGGTTCTTCACACATTGTAAGAATAATAAGGTCAGCTAAATTAGCTCTAAATGGTCCGAAAAAGTTAGTAATATTTATCAATGGTTGATTGGCACCAATGAGAGTAATGTGCTTATCTGTTTTAATAGGAGGAATAGCTGCTCCACTTCCTTCAAAAATTATGAATTTTGATTCTACTTCATTAGCTATTTCAGCACCTTTTTTCATGTTTGTCATGAAAACATCACCAGACATTCCTCCACCACATCTTCTACAACCAATAGTGAGGATTCTACTCATAAGAGCATCTTCCCAATGATCAGAAGCTGCATGAACTCCTTTATCGGATTGTTCCATTAAAAATTCAGGTGTGATTTCTAACTCATCGCCTCTAACGATTTCTGGTTCTTCTGGACCACCACGACCCATAGCTACTACACATGGTTCATATCCATTTTCATCAATTATACGTGATGCGAATGCAGATACTGCTGTTTTACCAATTCTTTTTCCAGTTCCTAGGATTTTAAGAGATGGTTTTTCAGGTATTTCATATTCTGTTAATGGTTGAAATTCAAAATCAGGACCTTTATAGGATATACCTTCTGAAATCACTTTTGAAGCTATTTTAAATCTTTTTGAATAATCAAGTACTGGTTCATCACTTAAGTCCATAACAACATCAGCATCATATTTTTTAATCATTTCAACTATTAAATCATAAGGAATCTCATTTTCATCTGAACCAAAGTGTACAGGCATTCCCATCATTTTTTCATAGCTTTTTGGATTATCTGTTCTTAATTTTTCGGTTCCTCCAATGAACACCATAGCTACTACATCTACATGTTCTAAATTATCTAAAACTTCAATTGCAGATTTGGTTACTGGTAAGTAATGTTCTCCATCAACTAAACACAGTATTTTCTCTATACTTTTCATAGAATCACTTTTTAATTTTATAATTTTATTTTATTATATTGATTTTAATTTTATTTTAGTCATATTTTTTTAATTTTATTCATATTTTTTTCAATTAATTTTATAATTTTATTTTATTCATATTTTTTTCAATAATTTAATTTTATAATTATTATATTAATTGAATAATAATTTTATTTTTATATTTAATCTATATATTATATATAATTATTAAAGATAAATATAATAAAAAAGTATATAGATAATTATAGTGTCATTGTATAATATTTAATATAATTGTATAATATTCATTGATATTTAATTATAAAATAGAATTTGTAAAATTAGCCCTTTTATATAAATTTGGCAAAATAAAGTTTTAAAATGGTGTTAGAATGAAAGCAGATGCAATTAAAATTACAGAGGGAGTATATTGGGTAGGAATACTTGATTGGGATTTAAGAGATTATCATGGATACACTCTTGAAGGAACTACTTACAATTGCTACTTAGTATTTGGTAAAGAAAAAACAGCTTTGATAGATAATACTTATCCAGGAACATCTCCTCAGCTATGGGGAAGAATATATGATGCATTCAAACAAGAAGGAAAAGAAGAAGTAAAAATTGATGTAATTATACAAAATCACATTGAAATAGATCACAGTGGATGTATAACCGAGTTTACTAATAAGTTTCCAGACTTAAAATTATATTGCTCAACTAAAGCAGTAGCTGGACTAAAAAATCATCTTCCAGCATTAGCTGATTTTGAAATGAATCCAGTTAAAACTGGAGATACTGTTGATTTAGGTGGAAAAACTTTTACATTCCTTGAAGCTCCAATGTTACATTGGCCAGATAGTATGTTTACACTTTTAGGAGAAGATGGAATCCTCTTTTCAAATGATGCATTTTCTCAACATATTTGTTCTAGCTATAGATATGATAATGAAATTTCTGAGGATTTCCTATTACAACATGCTCAAAAATTCTATGCTAACTTAGTTACTCCTTCATCTCCATTAGTACTTCGAAAACTTGATGAAGTAGTGAATTTAGGTCTTCTTGAACAAATAAAAATGATAGCTCCATCTCATGGACAAATATGGACAGACCCTTTGAAAATCATAAATAAATATCAAGATTGGGCTTCTGGTAAGTGTAAGGATAAAGTAACATTTATTTATGACACTATGCATTATTCTACTAAAAAAATGGCTCATGCTATGATTGAAGGTCTTATTAGTGAAGGAATAGAAGTTAAAGCATATTTCTTACATACTGATGGTAGGAGTGATGTTGTAACTGATGTTTTAGATAGTAAAGCTATCTTTGTGGGTAGTCCTACTATGATGAATAATCCTTTCCCTAGTTTGGGAGATATAATATATTATTTAACTTCTCTTAGCTTTAAAAAAACAGGATATCAAAAGAAAGCTATTGTATTTGGTTCTAAAGGTTGGGGAGGAGGAGCTACTAAAAAACTCACCACGGATCTTGAAGGAGCAGGATTTGAAGTTATTGGACAACATGATTTAACATTTATCCCTACTGCTGATGATTTAGATAAGTGTTATGATATTGGAAAAGAAATAGCTAAACAGTTGAAAAATGAATAGCTATTTTTTTGAATTCAAGTATTTATAGCTAATTAATGGAATTACTACTAATTTAAAATAATTATATAATAAAATAGTATAATAAAGAATTATATTTATTTAGATTATATTTATTTAGATTATATTTATTTAAATTATATTTATTAAAATTTTATATTTTATTAAAAAAAAAAAACGATTTGTAATAAAAAATTAGTTGAAAAAAGACTTTAAATAGAATCAAACATAAAAAAAGATATTGGTGATAATATGGGGCTTTTTAGTAAAAAAGAAAAATTTTCAGATTTTAATTTGATAGTAACCATTGATGATGTAGAATTCAATATTCCTGATGAGGAATCTATTCAAAAGCATTATGTTAATTATCTTGGTGGATTTTTACCAAAAGGAGGTTACAAGATTACTAGTACTATTGAAGAAGATGGGGCTTTTTTTCAAAAATGGGAATATAGTTGGGAAGATAATTCTGCTAGACCAGGTTATGGTCGGGATAAAAAACATACTATTGAGATATATGTTTTTAAAGATAAAACTATAGAACATGTTGCATCAGAATTTGAAGCTCAAGAAAAGAAATGGAAAATAAAAAGTGGGGTGAGCTATGGCAACTATTCTGGGTATTTAATCCAAAAAAAAGGATTAGTTAAGTCTACTCCTTACTGGTTCTTATTTGTAAAAGATGGAAAAACTGTAGCTGTTCATGATAATGGAGAAAAATTAGAGCATGGTGAAAAACCTCTATTTAAAGATTACTTTAAAATAAATATTGAAAAAATCATAAAATAAAATTTAAAATAGTTTTAAGCCAATTTGGCATAAAAAAATAATGTTGGTGATAAAATGGGTATTGAAGAAGAAAATTCTCAAGAAGAAAACCTACTAGATAATCTAGTTGAAAAGAATGAGGAAAATGGCAACTGGTTTTCCAGATTGTTAAAAGCAGGACTTAATAATACATATGTTCCTGGAATAGTGGTTGGATTAATAGCAATTGTAATAGGAATATTATTAGGGCTTGATTTGGATTCTATAAAATTTTATTTAATTGGATTAGTAATAATAACAATAGTAATAACAACATTCTTGAAAGGTTCAGAATAGTTCTATTAAACATTTTTACTTCAAATAATTATTAATAAAATATGAAATGAATTATAAGTTAAATTTTTTTAGGAGAGATTTATCATGGGATTTATTAAAGCATTTTCAGGAGCAATTGGTGGAACATTTGCAGACCAATGGAAAGATTTTCTTATACCAAATCCAGATATTACTGGAACATCTGGGATTTTTGAAGCTGTACCAAAAGGAACTAATGCAGGTCGTGGTTCAAATACATCAGGATCACAAAACATTATTACTAATGGAAGTAAAATAATAGTGCCAGAAGGCACTGCTTTGATTACATTACAAGATGGGGAAATAACTGGACTTGTTGCTGAAGCAGGTGGATTCATATACTCTTCTGATGATCCTAATTCTAAATCATTGTTTGTAGGAGATGGAATTTTATCATCTATTGTATTACAATCATGGGAACGTTTTAAATTTGGTGGACAACCTGCTGCACAACAACTAGCATTCTATGTTAATTTAAAAGAAATACCAAATAACCGTTTTGGAACACAGTCAGAAATATATTGGGATGATGCATATTTAGGTGCACAAGTTGGAGCAATTACAAGAGGAACATACACTTTAAAAAT
>WRCI01000091.1 GCA_009784145.1 Methanobrevibacter sp. | reverse complement strand
GAGGTTTGATTTTTTCAATTCTCCCAAAAGTATTTTTCAGAAAACTTATAAGTATTTGGAATTTTTAGTTTTGAAATTGTTTTTGTATATAAAATCAAGTTTTAAATAATTATTTGAATATTTTTCTAACATTATTAGAATATACTAGAAATTAGTGAATAAAAGGTGAAAAGATTTTGGAAAAGAAGTTTATAGGTAAAAAGTGATTATTATGAGTTTATTGGGTGATTGGGATGAGATTTTTGAAAAACATATTAAGAAGCTTAATGAATTTCAACATATAGATAGGTTTGATGAAATTATTTCTATTTTGACTGGGCTTAGGTCTGACGAGTTTTTTGGAGTAATACTTGGAAAGCATTGGGTTTTTTGTGTGGTTGTAGCACTGTTAACAATGGTCGAGATATTGTAGTTTTTGAAGATGTTATTTGTGCATTCAAGACTTATTTAAAATTGCTGAATGTTATTGTGAAAAAGCAGGAAAAAGTTAATAAAATTGAGTTCTAATAATTCTGAAAATACTCATGAATTTAAATGAATGTTATCTTTTTTAAATGGATTAAGAAGTTATATAAACTAATTATTGTGATGATAATTAAAAGGAATATGTTTAAAATTTTTAAGCAATGAAAAAAAGTAAAAAAAAGTTATAAAAAAAAGCGTTAAAGATAGGATTAAATTATGTAAAATTATATCCTGATGAAAACTACAATGAAATGATGAGTATTATTCTTGAAAAATTAAATTGTCCTGATGAAACAAAAAAATATTTTGAAAAATATAACGAACTAAACTTTAATAATAAGTGTTTAAATATATACCATATATGTGAATTTAATAGAATATTATATTATATAATTGAAGAATGTGATAATTATGGATAGTAAGGTTTTGTTTTTGGACGTTGTGATTTTTTTAACATTCTTAACATTGATATTATCTAATGTTTTTTTAACTGGGCTAATTAATCTTAGTATTGTCTTAATTTTATTATTAGTATATACTCTTGCTTATAAGTTTATTTATAAATTTGGAAATTTTCAAAAAATATTATTTATTTTATCTATTTGTTCTTTTTTGTTTTTTATGTCATTATATGATTATTGGTTTTTTAATAGTTACATTCCTTTATTGATAATTTTAAATTGGTATATCATATGGTTAATTTTTAAAGATGTGGAGGGCGGCAATGATAAACTTATTGATGGAAAATCGTTTGTTTTCATGGGTTTATTTTTTTATTTAGTGTTTAATTTGATTCTCGTATTTTCTGAGGGGGGCTTTGTTTTAACAGAAACTACAGTTATTGCTAACATGGAACCAAATATTTTGGAAATAATTGGTATTTGTTTATTGTCAATGTCTTTAATTTTTTCAATAGTTTTTGTAGCTACAACTTTATATGGTAAATATTCTTTTTTATCTTATGATGGTGTAGATAGGTTTTAAAAATAGGGATAAAAGTTTTATGAGGGATTTTTTATGCATTTATTAAATGAAAGATTAAGGAGATTTTTCTCACCTATAGCAATGGTTGCATTGATGTCATGTGTTCTTTTTTTCTTTAGTGAAAAAGATTTAAATGTTATTGTATCATATTATACTGTGTCTTTATTAGTATTTTATTCAACTATTATTATATTTTTCATTTATGTTATTTATCCTTTAGTTAAAATTCTGTTTAAAAAGTATGGGGTGGTGACTCAGAGAATTATTGTAATATTAGTATTGATTTCTTCATCTTTAACTATGTTTTTTTCTTTTATAGGTGTGATACATACATTATTATGGATTTTATATTTATCTGTTTTTCTCAATTTTTCATCCAATATTGAAAAAAAGAATATGAAATATTATATTTTAAGTTACCCTATTAATAAAAATAGTTTTGATTTTGATGAAATATTGAATAGTTCTTCTTTTAATGTTTTAATAAGTGTTGTGTTGTTAACTGTTGTTATTGGTGAGAGTTTATATTATTTTGATTTATATTTTATATTGGCTAGTATATTATCTATTGTTTTAGTGATATCTTCTGTATTTTATGGAAAGTCTGATGGATTAGTTGATTATTGAGGCATATTTATTATTAACAAAAAATTATATAGGTTATATTATTTGGAGTTTGGTTTAGATGTTTTCATTTGGTTTAAAGGAAAAAATTATTCTTTTTTCTGTTTTGTGTGTTCCATTTTTGATTATTTATGTTTTACTTCCTTATTTTTTATGGTTTCCTGATAATCAATTTGCTAATGAATATTTTTTTAGAGCTTGGTTTTATGTTATATTTTTAAGTTTTGTGTTTATTCCTTTTTCTGAGATAATTTTATTTAAAAGAGGAACGTTTTTCCAAAGAATATTATTAATCACTGCTTTCATTTTTTTAGGAGTAAATCTACTTTATCATGCTTGGGCGGGGATAGATTTAAATCAAACTTTCGCTACTTTTATATTCCTAATATTCTTAAATTTTTCATCTAATTTATCAACTTTGTCAAAATTTGATTTAAAATATTATGGGGTTTTTAATGTGATTTTGATAATTATGGCTTTTGGATTTATTGTTTCAAGTTTTTATAATTTTCAGTATATATATTTAAATATTTTTTATATTTTTCTTATCTGTTTAATTGTATCTTATTTATTTAGTATTAATATGAATGGGATTATGGATAGTCATGTTTAACTTTTATCATTGGATTATATGTTTGAATAATTTAAAAATTGAATTGTGGGGTTTTTTATGAATAAAAAGTAATTATTATTAAATATATATTTTTTTAATTTAAAGGAATGGTTTTATGTTTAAGTTTATAAATAAATTAAGAATGATGTCTAAAATAAAGCGTGGCTTTGGAAATTATATTGGAGGGGACTTTGAAAAAGCTTTAAAATATTATGATGAAGTATTGAAAATTGAACCTAATTGTAAATATGCATTAACATATAAAGCAATGGTTTTAGCTGATTTAGGTGAATTTAACAATGCTTTAAAATATTATGATAAATCTATTAATAGTAATCCTCATTATATTGATACATGGAGATATAAAATAGAATTAATATTAAATGAATTTAATTATAGTTTTGCATTAGAAACGGTTAATAAAGGGCTTGAATTAAATAATGATAATTTAGATCTTTTAAATCTTAAGATATCTATTCTAGTTGAATGTAAAAAATTTAAACATGCACTTAAAATTGCTAATTATGGACTTAAAATTCATCCAAAAAGTGAAGCATCTGGATATATGAAGGCAATGGTTTTAGATAGAATGGGTTGCATTGAAAAATCTATTCATTGTTTTGATAAGTTAACTAAGTCATATCCTTATTTTCCAGATGGGTGGTTTGGCTTAGCAGTTGAAAATAATAAGTTAAACAATTCTGATCTTGCAATTAAATTTATTGAAAAAGCAATCAGTATTAAATATGTTGAAGAATATGTTTATTTATATATTATCATATTAGTTGAGAAATTGGAGGATTATGACAAAGGATTAGAAGTTATAAATGAACTATTGGAATCAAGGAAATACCCTTTTAATGAAGAGAGTTATTCAACTATTTATTTTTTAAAAGGCAAAATTATGGATGAAAAAAACGAGATTGACAATGCTATTGAAAATTATGAAACGGCTATTGAGATATATAAGATAATAATTAGAAAGTATCATGATAACTTAAAAAATTATGGTGAAATTGTTAATTATAATGAATGTTATGATGATCTTGATATTTGGAAAGAAAATTGTTTATTTGCTAAAAATAGGCTGAAAAAACTAAAATTGTCTTAATTTGATTAATTTATTTAATAAAATATTAATTATAATCAAATAAATTATAAATAATATAAATACTATCATTACTATTAATCATTACTATTAATATTTATCTTTTTTCATCATGATTAATTGTAGGAGGTGGTTTTTTTTGAATGTCCAACTTTTTTTTTGGGATGTTCAATTATATATAACTAAAAAAATGAAATTTTTAAAAACCGCAGCCACAACTTGGAGGTTCTTCTTCAATCTCTTCTTTTATCTCTTGTAAAGTTACTGATAAGAAGAAGTATTTGAATCCAGAATCATCTTTTTGTTCTAATAAAGGAGCCATTCCTTTATAATAGCAAGGTACTTCACCAGTATTTCCGATATCATAAGTTAATGGTTCTGTAAAGCTAAATTTTTGAAAAAATGAGTTTACTTCTTCTATTTCTTTCTTTGGACATCTAAAATTAATAGTCAATATTCCATCTTGCCTAACTTTAAAACCCACATATTTTTGAAGAATATCTAATTCTTCTCCTGTATCTTTTCTTAAAATGAAATTTTCACCTATTTCAGACATATTTTCACCATTATTCTTTTTTTTTAATTTTTAATAGTATTTATTATAATATAAGATATTTATAATAGGGTGTTGTTAAATTTTAACTATTTTTATAACTTAATTTTATAATTAATAATTTTATAATATTTTGTAACTTAATTTTATAATTTTATATTTTAATAATTTAAATTTATAATAATAATTTTATAATATAATTTTATAATATTTTATAGCTTGAAATTTTATACTTATTTTTATTATTTTATCAATATAGTTTTATAATACATTAATAATGTAATTTATTATTAATTAATATTTTCTTTTAGTTTTATTTTTTTATTAATATAAACAATTTTAGTAATATTTATCATGAATTAACATACATTTATATTATTTAAAAACTATACATTTTATTGTTAAAGAATTAACTTTTATTTCATGATAATATAATAAGTTAAATATAATTATGGTTTCTATTATTTTTAACTAAAAATAAATAATTTTCATTATTATGAATTAAGAATCATTTGATTTAGTTATTAATAGTTATAAATTCTAATATATCAATACTAACTATTATAGACAATTAAATTTGATTATAATCAATGATAAATGATTGATTCAATGTTAACAATTAAAAATTGATAAATAAACAAGTTTAACTATAACTTTAAAAAATTTTAACAATAAAAAAGGACAGGTGTTGTTTTTGAATAAAACAATTAAAGAAATCAGTGCAAGAGTTAAAGAACTTAGAGAATTATCTGATTTTACAACAAAAGAAATGGCTAATATGTGTAATATTAGTGAAGAAGAATATATTAAATATGAAAATGCTGAAAAAGATATTCCTGCCAGTGTCTTGTATGAAATAGCTCATAAATTTAAAGTTGATATGGGTTTACTGCTTACTGGTGAGGAAACTAGAATGGATGTATTTACTGTTACTAGAAAAGATCAAGGAGTTATTATTCAACGTAGAAAACAATATAAATATGAAAATCTTGTTGAAAAATTCATTAATAAAAAAGGAGAAATTTTCATTGTAACAGTTGAACCAAAGGATATAGATAAACCTGAAACTAACAATCATCCAGGTCAAGAATTTAACTATATACTAGAAGGTTCAGTAAGATTATATATTAATGAAAATGAAATAGTTTTAAATGAAGGAGATTCTATTTTCTTTGATTCTCATCATGAACATGCAATGAAAGCATTGAATAATAAACCAGCTAAATTTTTAGCTATTTTAATGTAAATTGACTACTTTATTACATGATTAATATTTAAAAAATTTTGAACTTTATATTATTAACTATAAAAATATTATAACTTTAATTATTAACTTTAGAAATATTATAATTTTAATTATTAACTATAAAAATATTATAATTTTAATTATTAACTTTAGAAATATTATAACTTTAATTATTAACTTTAAAAAATTATAATAAATTTAATAACAATACGAGGCAATTAAATGTCATCTTTACTGAAAGAATATGTTAACAGAGTAGAATTTGACTCTTATGAAGATTTTAAAAATAATTTTGAATTTGTAGTTCCAGAAAACTTTAACTTTGCATTTGATGTTGTAGATAGGTATGCTAAAGAAGATCCAGAAAAAATAGCACTTATCTGGTGTAATGATGAAGGTGATGAAAAAAAATTCACTTTTAGTGAAATGAAAAAGTATTCTGATAAAGCAGCTAACCTAATAAAAAACTATGGGATTAAAAAAGGCGATAAGGTAATGCTTACTTTAAAAAACCGTTATGAATTTTGGTTTTGTATTATAGCACTTCATAAGATTGGAGCTATTCCTGTCCCAGCTACTCATATGTTGAAATCAAAAGATATTGTTTATAGACTTGAAAGAGCAGATATAAAAATGATTATGTCTGTTGATGATCCTGTATTATTAGCTGAATTTGATAATGCAATAGATGAAGTAGGAATTAATTTAAATAAATTATTAGTTTCTGGACGTGGAAATTCATTTGATGGATGGGATGATTTTAAAGAATCTCTTGAAAAAGCAAGTGAAGATTTCACGCGACCTACTGGTGAAGAAGCTAGTAAAAATGAAGATATCATGATTTTATACTTCTCTTCTGGAACAACTGGTCAGCCAAAAATGGTAGTACATGACTTTAGATATCCAATAGCTCACATTCTTACTGCTAAATATTGGCATAATGAAATTGAAGATGGTCTTCACCATACCTCTGCTGATACTGGTTGGATGAAAGCTGTTTGGGGAGGGCTTTATGGTCAATGGATTGTAGGTACTGGAGTATTTATCTATGATTATGATAGATTCGATGCATTAAATCTTGTTGAAAAAATTGTAAAATACAAAGTCAATACCTTTTGTGCACCTCCTACAATATACAGATTCCTTATTAAAGAAGATTTATCTAAATATGATTTTAGTAACTTAAAATATTGTACAACTGCAGGTGAACCAT
>WRCI01000090.1 GCA_009784145.1 Methanobrevibacter sp. | reverse complement strand
TATAAATCATATTATAAATCATTTTATAAATTATATTATAAATTATACTTATAAATTATATAGTTAATTATATAGCTATAAATCATTTTATAAATTATATAGCTAATATTATACTATAATATATACTATAATATTTATAAATATAAGTTACACATCTAAATTACATATATAAATAATAGAATAATGATTTGGAGGATATAATGGAATTTCAAGAAAAAATAAAACATTTTGATTATAGTATAGATGGAAATGTTGAAGATTTAGAAAATCATGAATACTATAAAGATAAACTTTCTGATAATTCTTTATCTCGAAATCATGTCTATAATAATTCTGTTTTAGATGAAAATATTGGAGAAGATAGTAGTATAAGCTTAGAAGATACTTCTAAAGAAGATATTAATAAAGAAAATAGTTCTAAAGAAGATATTAATAAAGAAAATGTTGATGAAAAAGATACTAATGGACAAACTATTGATGTAAAAAAAGATACAATTGAAAATAAAATAGATAAATCTAACAACTCTCTTCATTCTAAAGAATATTCTAAAGCTATTCCTATTAGAAGACTTTTCTTACTTATGATATTTACTTTGGGAATATATGGCTTTTACTGGTATTACAAAAATTGTTGTTATTTGAGAGATGAATTTAATAAAGATATTAATCCTATTTTAAGAACTATTTTACTAATAATTCCTATTGTAAATATAATTTTCTTCTATTTACTTTTAAGAGATATGAATGTATATATTGAAGATGAAGGTATAGAATCTTATTCTCCTATTTTAAATACATTAATAATGATTTTTTTAGGAGGACCTTCTGTAGTAGGGATGTGGGTTTTAATCAATGTTCAAGAATCTTTTAATGAATTTTGGAGAATAAAAGAAAACGGACTTCCTATTAGAAGAGAATTTAACACTAAAGAAATAATCGTGATGGCTGTAACTTCAGTATTTATCTATTTTGCAGTTACTATATTTTTTGTGGTATACATTTTGCTTGCTATTTATAGCGGCAATTAAGTTTATTCTTTTATTATACTCTTATTTATTTTATTAATATTGTTTAATTTATTTGTTAATTTATTTTATTTATTTTAATATATTTTTAATAAATTTATATATTCTAATAAGATTTATTTTAATATATTTTTAATAAATTTATATATTCTAATAAGATTTATAATTAGAATTATATTTATAAATTATATTTATAATTAGGATTATACTTATAAATTATATTTACAGTTAAAATTACAATAAAAATTATAAAAATAAACATAAAAATATTGTATATAATAAATTGGTTAATTTTAGGAGATTATTAATGGAATTAATTCTTATTCAATCACAAGAACATGATACTTTACCTTTAGCAGAACTTAAGGCAGTTTTAGAAGTAGAAAATATAGATTCTAAGATTGAAATCATAACTGAGGGGTTAGTTGTAGTAAAGTCACTAAATAATAATGATTTTTATAAAAATTATAAAACATTAGTTAATAGATTAGCTTATACTCATGAAATACATGAGCTTGTTTTAAGGACAAATTTATCTAAATTAGAAAATGAATTTAAAACTGTTAATTGGGATAATTATATATTTTCTGATTTTGTAGTTAGAATTAAAAGATTTGATAAGGTTGAAATTGATACTCCTGCTTTAGAGAGAAGATTAGGACATTTAGTTTTAACTTACAATATTGATAAAGATAATAATGGTAAATATAATATTGACGAAGACAATATTGATAAAGATAATATTGATGAAAATAATAAAAATTCAGTAATCACTAATGATTTTAAAGTTAACCTAAAAAATCCTAATTCTTTTATTAGAGTAGTTGCTAGTAAAGATGAAATTTTTGTTGCTTATGAAAAATTTAAACTTAATAAAAAACATTTTCAAGATATTAAACCTCACAAACGTCCTTTTTTTTATCCGGGATCTATGAGTCCAAAACTTGCAAGATGTATGGTTAATTTATCTCGCACTAAAAAAGGAGAACTGCTTCTAGATCCATTCTGTGGAACAGGAGGAATTCTTCTTGAAGGTGGAATGATTGGTGCTAAGCTAATTGGCTGTGATATTAATTGGAATATGAAAAATGGAACACTAATAAATCTCAAACATTGCAGTAATTTTGATTACTGTGAAATTGAAGAAAGTGATTATGAAGTTTATAATATTGATGTTCGAGAATTAAAACTATATAAAAAGGTTGATGCAGTTGTTACTGACCCACCTTATGGAATTTCAACTTCTACTGGAGGAACTAAAAAAGGAGAAATTTTTCACCAATTTCTTGAATCAATTGATTATAATATGAAAGAAAATGCTTATTTATGTATAGCTCATCCACACTATCTTGATTTTGATTCAATCTTAGATAATCTTGACTTTGAATTATTAGAAAGACATAGAATTAAAATGCATAAAAGTTTGACTCGTATTATATCAGTTATAAAAAAAATCAATAAATAATAGAAAAATTTTTTTATTTTTAAATTTTATTTTTAAATTTTATTTTTAAACTTTATTTTTAAATTTTATTCTTAATTTTTTAAATAAATCACATCATATTTGAAAAATTATATTAATTATGTTAAATAAAGTTAAAATATTATATTTTATCTATAAAATTTATCTATAAAATTTTTTAAAATTTATATTTTATTATAATTTAAATAAATAATAATTTAAATAAATATTAAATAATTTATTAAATTAGACAGTTAATTAGATTATATTCTTATTATATTTAATAATGTATTATATGGAGGGATTTGGTTGAAAATAAGAGTACTTGACACAACACTTCGAGATGGAGAACAAACTCCAGGAATATCACTTACAGCTAGTGAAAAGTTAAGAATAGCTACAAAATTAGATGATATTGGAGTTAATATTATTGAAGCTGGCTCTGCTATTACATCTTCTGGTGAGAAAGAAGCTATTAAAAAAATAACTAGTGCAGGTTTAAATGCTGAGATATGTAGTTTTGCTCGAGCTGTTAGAGTTGATGTTGATGCAGCTTTAGACACTGATGTTGACAGTGTACATCTTGTTGTTCCTACATCTGATCTTCATATTGAACATAAGCTTAATAAAACAAGAGAAGAAGTTTTAAATCAAGCCATGGATGCATGTCAATATGCTCTTGATCATGGTTTAATTGTTGAGCTTTCTGCTGAAGATTCTACAAGAAGTGATATGGACTTTTTAAAGAAAGTATTTTCTGAAGGTATTGATATTGGTGCTAATAGAATTTGTGCATGTGATACTGTTGGAATGTTAACTCCTGAAAAATCATATGATTTTTATTCCCAGTTAGCTACTCTTGGAGCTCCTTTAAGTGTTCATTGTCATAATGATTTTGGTTTAGCTGTAGCTAATACTCTTAGTGGAATCCGTGGTGGAGCAAGTGAATTTCATTGTACTGTTAATGGTATTGGTGAGAGAGCGGGAAATGCGGCTCTTGAAGAAATCATAGTTTCTTTAAATACATTGTATGGAAAAGATAAGGATTATGTATCTGTTGTTGATGATAACTATGAGTTTGAAACTGATATAAACATTCAAGAAATTTATTCAACTTCAAAGCTTGTATCTAGGTTAACTGGTGTTTATTTACAAGCAAATAAAGCTATTGTTGGAGAAAATGCTTTTGCTCATGAGTCAGGAATTCATGCAGATGGTGTTATAAAAAATGCAGCTACTTATGAACCAATCACTCCAGAACTTGTTGGTCACAAACGTAAATTTGTTATGGGTAAACATATTGGAACTAAAGGTTTAAGGAATAATCTTAGTGAGCTTGGAATTAAACCTACTGATGAAGAATGTGATGAAATATTTAAAAGAGTTAAATCACTTGGGGATATGGGTAAATGTGTTACTGATGTGGATCTTCAAGCTATAGCTGATAATTTATTAGAATTAGAAAGAGATCAAAAAATTAAACTTGAAGAGTTTACAATAGTTTCTGGAAATAAAGCTATTCCAACAGCTTCAGTAAAATTAAATATTGATGATGAAGAAATTTTAGAAGCAGGGGTAGGATTAGGTCCTGTGGATGCAGCTATAGTGGCTATTAAAAAAGGAATTGTTGATTTTGCTGATGTAGAACTTGAAGAATATCATGTAGATGCAATAACTGGAGGTACTGATGCACTTATAGATGTTGTTGTTAAGTTAAGACTGGGTGATAAAATTATTTCAGCTAGAAGTACTCAACCAGATATCATTGATGCAAGTGTGGAAGCTTATTTAAGTGGTGTGAATAGATTATTAGAAGATAATTGATAATATTAATCTTTTAATTATTTTCAAGAATATATTATATTTTTTTTCTTTTATTTTAAAATCTAAATATATAAAAATTATTTAATAGAAAATTATTATATATAAAGATTATGTAATAAGATTTTTATTATGTAATAAGATTTTTATTATGTAATAAGATTTTTATTATGTGCTGGTTATTTTGGAAAGTATTTAATCAATTATTTTTTTATATATTATTATTACTATTATTGAAACTAAAAATTAGTAAAATTTAGACAGTACATTACATAAGAATATAAGAGGGTATCTTAAAATATTTGAAAATTGTAGTATTAAGAATTCATGATAATGAGTTAAGGAATAATGAAGATGAAAACCATGAAATGTGAACATATGCTAAATTTTAATGAATTATGTGTTGAAAGACCAGTAGGCTCAAAAGGAAACGATGATATAATAGCATTATTGAATAATGTGTTTTCTCAATTAAATTATAAAATTATTGAACTACCAATGAAATGTACATTATGGCAATCAAATTATTCATTTATTGAACAAAATAATAGAAAAATAGAAATATTTCCAAGTCCATTTTCAAAAGAATTGAAAGGAAATTACCAAATTAAATATGTATCATCACTAACTGAATTATATGGTATTAATGAATTTAATGGAATTTTAATATTTAAAAATGAATTGACTAAAGCAAGTTTATTTCCAAGAAATTTTCCTTTCTATTTTCCTGATGAAGATAAAACAAAGTATGAATTAATTCAAAAAATAAATCCAAAAGGAATAATTACATTTAGTGGACAAGATCCTGTATCTGGATTAAATCCATTTCCAATATTTGAAGATGTAAATTTTGAAATACCCACTGCTTATGTCAAATCATTAAATGATATAATTGAGAATAAAGATATTTCTTTGGAAATAAATTCAAAAAATTTACAAAAAAAGTCTAAACAAATTATTTTCAAAAAAGAAGGAAAAACAAAAGAAATTATCCTAATTGTAGCACATATGGATAGTAAATATTTTACAGATGGTGCAATAGATAATGCTTCGGGTGTATATACATTATATGAGATAGCGAAACTAATAAATGCAACTAATTTTAATCATACAATAGAAATTGTACCTTTTAATGGAGAAGATAGTCCTGAAGTATCTGGTCAATTGGCATATTTAAAATATTTGGAAAAAAATAAATTAAAAATAAAATATGTAATAAATTTAGATGGTGTTGGACATATTGATTCTGAAAATATGTTTTCATTTTACAATTTTAATGAAGATGAAAAAAAAGAAATTATTGGAAAAAATAAAATATTAGAAGGAGAACAATGGTATTCAGGAGATCATGGGATATTTTTATTTCAGGATATACCTTGTATTGCAATAACTGCAAGTAGTATGTTTACAGATTTAATGAAAATAACACATACAAAAAAAGATAATATGGATTTAGTGGACATAAAAATATTGAAAAAATTAAGCAAAACAATATCAAAAATAATTAAAAAACTAGATGCAAATTTTGTATAAATTGCAGTTTTGTATAAAGCAATTTTTCATTTATCTAACACAGGAATAACATTTCAACACGGTTCATACTATCTTGTCTATTTTGTCAGCCTGTAAATCTACAATTTGTTTATTCGGACTGTCAAACCATCGTTAATCTTGCATTAAGTGAAATAATTATTAATTTATTAATTAATAATAAATTGAAATTTTAAATTCAGAAAAATTAAATTAATACATTCCTTAAGTTGACAGAATTGATTCCAAAATCGAAAAGATTATAATTAATGGGAGTTATAGTATAGCTGTAGACAGTTGATTTGTTTTCTATCATAATAATATTTAATACATTTTTAGGGTTTTGTTAATTTGGAAAATATAGATAACTTAGATTTCTTTGAAAATTTTGGAATTGAAGAAACTATTGAAATAGCTGGATTTAAAGGAAATATTAATAGTATTTCTGATATTTTAAAAAGAGTGGATTCAATAAAATCAAATTGTTGTGAGGGTTGTATAATTCAGTTAATTGATGCTAGAGCTATAGCTGGAAAAAAGCATATTCTTCATGGTATTATACATGGAATATTGGCTTTTAAAAGGAATGCTAATTTAGCTAATGATTTAGGTATTGAAATTTGTGTTAGAACCTCAGCTCAAAGACAAATATCAAAAGCTTTAGATATTTTAGGTTTAAAAGAAGGCAAAATGGATATAATTGTGGTTCTAATTAATTGTCCAGATTATTTTATTGATGAATTATCTAATATTTTTTCATACGATGATAGTGTTTTTAATCCAAACATTTCTGTTTTAAAAAGTATTTACAATATTTCAAGTGAAGAAATAGCTATTATGGAAATTGAAGATATATTAATTGATAAAACTTCTGAATTAATTGTTAGTTTATAATTTTTGAATTATTATTTTACAGCCCCATATTTTTTGTGGTGAAAATATTCAATTTTAAGCATGGCTTTTCTGCTATTGAAAGTAATATATTGTTCATTATTAAAGGGGTCATTTTAAATAATTGTTAAATTAAAATTTAAGAGT
>WRCI01000089.1 GCA_009784145.1 Methanobrevibacter sp. | reverse complement strand
GATATTAAAATAATATAAAATATGATAATAAACATTAGAATAATATAAAATATAATAGTAAATATTAAAATAATATAAAATATTATACTAGATATTAAAATAGTATAGGATATTATAGTAAATATTAAATTAATATAGAATATAATAATAATTATTAAACCAATATTAAATTATGGTAATAATTATTAAAATAATATAAATTATGATAATAAACATTAAACTAACATTAAAACATGAGAAAAGATAATTTAAAAATATTAAAATGATTTATGTAAGGGGGAAAAGATATGAATTTTGAAGGTACAGCTGTGGCAATGATAACAACATATACAAAAGATAATGAAATTGATGAAGAAGGATATAGAGAAAACATCAATTTTTTAATTGAAAATGGTGTTGATGGATTATTAGCTGCTGGAACAACTGGAGAATCAGCAACTATTACAGTACCAGAACAAAAAAGATTAATAGATATATTGGTCGATGAAGTTGATGGTAGAGTAGCTACAATAGCTGGTGCAGGAAGTAATGCTACAAAAGATGCACTTGAACTTGTTCAATATGGTGAAAATGCTGGTGCTGACATGGCTCTTGTCATAACTCCTTATTACAATAGGCCACAAGCTCATGGATTAATTGAACATTATAAAACTGTAAATAATAATGCAGATATTCCTATTATTGTTTATAATGTTCCTTCTCGTACAGGTACTGATATTGATGTAGAAACGATAGTTACAGTAGCTGAACTTGATAATATTGTATCTATTAAAGAAGCTAACCCAGATCTTGATAAAGTTTCTAAAATTCAAAATACACTACAAGAGGCGGGTTTAGAGGATAAATTCTCAATTCTTTCAGGAAATGATGATTTAACCTTACCTATGATGGCTCTTGGAGCAAAAGGAGTTATTAGTGTAGTAGCTAATGTAGATCCAATGAGAATGAGTCAAATGGTCAATAATTGTCTTGATGGTAGCTATGAAAAAGCTATGGATTTACATTATGAATTATATGATTTAATGAAAGTTTTATTTATTGAAAGTAATCCTGTTCCTACTAAAGAAGCTTTGAATATGTTAAATCGTCCTGCAGGTCATGTGAGATTACCTTTAGCTCCTTTAAAAGATGAAAATAAATCAAAACTCAGAGATGTATTGAAAAATTTAGATTTATTATAAGATTTAGATTCATCGAAAGATTTAGATTCATTATAATATAAATTGTTAGTTTATTAGTTGTTAAGGAGTTATAATATGTTAAAAGTTGCTGTAACTGGAGCTGCTGGAAGAATGGGTTCTGGAATTATAAAAAAAATTCTTGAACAAGAGGATATTGAAGTAGTAGCAGCTATAGAAATACCAAATACTCCTTTTGAAGGAAAGGATATTGGGGAAGTTATTGGTATTGGAAAGATAGAGGTTCTTACTCGGGGTTCAGAAAATCTTGAGAATATTTTAAAGGAATCTAAGCCAGATATTTTAGTTGATTTTACAATAGCTAATGCTGCATTTCAAACAATTAAAACAACAGCATCTCTTGGAATAAATCTTGTTGTAGGAACCACAGGGTTTACTGATGAACAATCAACAGAAATAGCTAAAATCATTAAGGATACTAATATTAAAGCAGTTGTTTCTTCTAACATGGCTATTGGAGTAAATGTTTTCTTTAAAGTATTGAAAGATTTAGCTCCAATTTTAAATGATTTTGATATTGAAATTATTGAAGCTCATCATAATAAGAAAAAAGATGCTCCTTCTGGAACAGCTATGACTGCTTTTGAAGTAATAGCTAAAGAACTTAATAGAAAAACTGATGAAGTTGCGGTTTTCGGAAGAGAAGGAATTGTTGGGGAAAGAACAAAAAAAGAAATAGGACTTCATGCAATTCGTGGTGGAGACATTGTAGGGGATCATACTGTAATGTTTGTTGGAGAAGGGGAACGATTAGAAATTACACACAGAGCTCATACAAGAGAAGTTTTCATATCTGGAGTTATGAGAGCTTTAAGGTTTGTAATGAATGGAAAACCTGGAAAAGTCAATGATATGAGTGATGTTTTAGGAATTAAATAAATATTTGTGTTATAATAAATATTTTTATTAAAATCCTTTTATGTATAAATTTATTATATAAAAATATATTATATAAAAATTTATTATAAAAACACTTTATAAAAATATATTATAAAAATTAATTTTATAAAAATTAATTATAAAAAATATTTTATATAAATTTATTATAAAAATTAATTTTATAAAAATATATTATATAGAAACTTATTAAATAATAATATAATATTATATTAAAAAATTAATTAAAATAATAAATATAAAAAAATTATAAAATAATAATTATAAAAAAATTATAAAATAATAATTATAAAAAAATTATATTAATAATATGTACATTATTAAATAATATTAAATATTCAATCTAATTCAGAATGAATAACTTAATTAATAAACATAGTTTTGTATTTTGGTGATAAAATGGTAAATGTAGGAATACTTGGTGCAACAGGAATGGTAGGACAAAGATTTATTCAGCTATTGGATAAACATCCAGACTTTGAGATAACAGCTTTAGCAGCTTCTTCTCGTTCAGCTGGTAAAAAATATGAAGATGCTACAACTTGGTATCTTGATGAAGCTATGCCAGATTCTGTAAAAAGTATTATTGTGTCTGAAACTGATCCATCTGCAGTTAGTAATGATGTTGATATATTTTTCTCTTCACTTCCATCAGATAGTGCAGGGATAGTTGAACCAAAGTTTGCAGAAAAATTTGTTGTCGCATCTAATGCAAGTGCTATGAGAATGGAAAAAGATGTTCCTCTAGTTGTTCCTGAAGTTAATCCTGAATTTTTAGATATTATTGATGTTCAACAAAAAAATAGAGGATGGGAGGGGTTTATTGTAACCAATCCTAATTGTTGTGCTATACCTTTATCTTTAACTTTAAAACCAATTTGTAATAAGTATGATATAAACAGAGTTTATGTTTCTACTATGCAAGCTGTTTCTGGAGCAGGTTATAATGGTGTTCCTTCTATGGCTATTGTAGATAATTTAATTCCTTATATTGCAGAAGAAGAAGAGAAATTAGAAGAGGAAGCTCTCCATTTACTTGGGACTCTTGATGGATTGGATGTTATTCCAGCTAAATTCGGATTAACAACTTCTTGCCATAGGGTAGGTATTGTTGATGGACATACTGAAGCAGTATTTGTTGAATTAGATCAAAATGTAGCTGTTGATGATATTAAAAAGGATATGGCTAATTTCAAAGCAATTCCTCAAGAGCTTGATTTATACTCTGCTCCAAAAAGTCCAATTATTGTTAAAGAGGAAGATAACAGACCTCAACCAAGAATGGATAGAAATAATGATAATGGAATGGCTGTAACTGTTGGAAGGGTTAGAAAAGACCCTGCATTTGAAAATAGTTTTAAATATGTACTACTTGGTCATAATACTGTTCGTGGTGCTGCTGGAGCATCTATATTAAATGCTGAATTAATTAATAAGACTATTCTTTAATCTTATTTTTTATTATTTCCATTTTATATTTTTTATTATGATATTCAAAATTTTTTGATTTAAGTGTTCCTATTAAATCAAAATTTATGAATGTTTTTATTTGATGTAAAATGGAAAAAATAGTAACCTTTATATAGGAAGTGAATAATATATATAGTTTGACTGTAAAAGACTTTTCTATTGAGTCACTTGTAGTCATGTGAATGAATAGTAACTCTAATAACTGGTTTTCTTCAACCATTCTAATAACAATTTTTCCATGTTATTGAGTGAAGACGTTCATAAATAAATTAAATTATTTACATTACAATATTTGTAATGTAAAACTGCAATTACGTAATTGTAGTTACTAAATACGATTGAGAGATATTTATAGGTAATATGATTTGATTTTACAAACTATTTGATTGGTCCAGCTCAAACCTAATCAATTGTGAAATTAATTTACCTTTAAGCACTGGATAGATAGTTCCACTCATCGCTGTCTATCGGTGCATCTTTCCTCAATTAATTTGAGCTTTTTTTTTAATGTTTTTTCTAAATTTTTCAATATTTTTTATATATTCTTTGATTTTTTTTTATAAGTTCTTTAATTTTTTTTATAAGTTCTTTAATTTTTTTTATAAGTTCTTTAATTTTTTTTATAAGTTCTTTAATTTTTTTTATAAGTTCTTGATTTTTTTGTAGATTCTTTGATTTTTTTTGTAAGTTCTTTAATTTTTTTTATAATTGTATGTGCATCAATTTTCTATTTTTTCTATTTTTTCTTTTTTAAATCGTTATATTTAAATATAATTTATTTTAATATATTTATATAGAATATATTAGTTTAATTATAACAAAAAAAGTTTATAAGAGAAAATTTATTAAGTGAAAAATGAGGTGGCATTATGAAAAAAATATTATTAATTCCTATTTTTATTTGTTTACTAGTTGTTGGATTGTTTGTTTTCGCCCAACATTCTCATGTTATTTATGGGGACAGTATGGAACCTTCTATACATGATGGTGATATAGTATTGATTAAATCGATAAATTTTTTAGGAATAAAAGAATTTAATCCTAATGAATTAGCAGTAGGAGACATAGTATCTTACAACTCAAAACTTCAAGATTATGTTATTATTGGTAGGATAATTAATGTAAGTGATAATGAAGGATCGAAATATTACACAGTTAAAGGGGATAATGATGATACTGAAGGAGAATCTGTTTATCCAGATCAAATCATTAGTAAAGTCATGAAAATTGGAGATAAACCAATTATTTTTTTAAAATTTTAACAATTTTTAATTTTATTTTTTATATATTTTTTAAAATCTTTTTTTTAAAATTTTTCAGTTATTTTATGAGTTTTTTAATTTTATAATTTTTTTGTTAAGTTCTTTAATTTTATAAACTTGTGTTTTGTTTTTTTTAAAAATTTTTCTTTTTAATATATAAATTTCTTATTTTATACAGTATTCTGCATATATTCTTTATTGAAATTTATGTATTATACTAATAGTTTAAATACTAGTAAATTATATATTAAAATTAATATAAAGAATTTAATCATTATTAGTATAATTATTAATAAAAATAATCCAAAATAATTGAAATTTCAATTTTATTATAATATTTTATTATAATATTTTATATATTGGTTAAATGGGGATAATATGGTAGCTAATGAGAGTGAAAAAGAAAAGTTGCAAATCCTTGTAAAATCTTGTTTATTGGAGATTAATCAACTCAAAACAGAACTCATTAAATTAAAAAAAGAAAAAGATCTTTTAATGAGTGATAGCAAAGTAACAGAGCTTGAAAATTCTATTAAAGAAAAAGAAAAAGAAATTATAAGTCTTTCTATTCAATTAGAAAATTTAGAAAATTCTATTAAAGAAAAAGATAATTTAATAGAAACACAGCAATCTAAAATAAGTGAACTTAGTAATTTTAAAGAATCATTTAATGATATAAGAGAATCTTTAGAAAAAGATCTTAATAATTTCAAAACACAAGAATTATCCCAACAAAATGAAAAATTAAAATCTGCATTAGATACTATTATAGAAAAAGATAATGAAATTAAATCTCTCATATCTGAAATTGAAGATTACAAAGAAAAAATTGTAAGTCTTGAAGGAAATATATCTAATAAAGATAGTCTATTGGAACTTCAAAAAGAAATAGATTCAAAAGAAAATGAAATCCAATTATTAAAAGCTTCTGCTATGGATGAAAATGTTGTTTCATCACTTAAAAGTGAAATATCCAATAGGGATAAACGTATAGCTGAATTAGAAGAGCTTAAATCATCTTTTGATGGTAAATTAAAAGAAAAAGATTTTAGAATCAATGAGTTGGAAGAAATTAAATCTTCATTTAAGAATATAAAAGACTCTCTTGAAAAAGATATTGGACAACGTAAAAATAAAGAACTTAAAGAGATTAATTCCAATTTACAATCAGCTCTTAATGAAGTTGTGAAAAAAGATAAAGAGATTAAATCTTTAGTTGACAATCTTGATAAAAAGAACAACGAACTTCAAAAAATTAAGGATAATAATATTTCTAAAAATGAATATGAGGTACTGAAAAAAGAGATTCAATTAAAAGATCTTAAAATTAAAGAATTAGAAGAGATAAAAGGATTATTCTCTGATTTAGATAAAGGTCTTGCTAGCGATTTATTAACTCAAGATCAAATAAATCTCATTACGGACTCTAAGAAAACTATTTCTAAGGAAACAAATTTATTTGATGGATTTGATAAAAAAAGTCAAGATAAATTAAATACACAGTTAGAAAAAGTTAAAAAAGAATTAAATGTCTGTAGGGAAACTAATAAAGAATTAGAATTTATTAAAAATTGTTATTTAAAAATTACTTCTTCTCCAAAAAAAGACTTAACATCTTTCCAATCTCAAATATATTATTTAATTCCAGACGAACCTATGAATTCTCAAGAAATCCATAATTTCATCCGTGAAAATGCTTTCAAGGACATTTCATATAATAATATTTCTAATATTCTAAAAGGTCTTGAAAGAAAAGGATATTTAAGTTTTAGTAATGGAGATAATGAAAAAGAAGGCAAATGGACAAAAATTGATAAAGTTTAGTTGTTTTTATTTATTGTAATTTTTTATTTATTTTTATTTTTTATAATTTTTTGTTCATTTTTATTATTTTTTTATAAATTTATTTTTATTTTTTATTCTTTTATAATTTTTTATTATTTTTTCATAACGTTATATTTAGTTTTATAGTTTTTATTTTTTTATTTATTTTCACTTTTTTTTTATTATTTTTATTATTTTTTATGTATTATATAATGGTTAAATCT
>WRCI01000088.1 GCA_009784145.1 Methanobrevibacter sp. | reverse complement strand
AAATACGTCAAGACAGATATCCTGATGCTATAATAATAGCTTTTGATACTTATGGTGGAGAACCTTTTGTAGAAGATGTAGCTAACTCTGCTATTGAAGCAGCTACTGGTATGAAAGGTCTTAGTGATATTTCTAATAAAATTGGTGAAAATTACAAAAAAAAGATTCCTGGAGTAGGGTATGTTTCTAAAGAAACAGATGATCCTATTGTTGTTGCAACAGTTGAAGATATTGAATCTGTTGGAGTTATTGCAAGTAGCATGATAGGTGCAGCATGTGGAAATAAAAATACTCACTTAGTTGAAAGAGGAAGTCCTAGCTATGTTATTCCAGGAAGTGTTATATTTTCAGCTACTGCATTTATGAATGGAAATGTTATTGATTTAGCTATTCCATTTCAAGAAAGAACTCGGATTTTAAGATAATTAATAAGAAGGAAACAGTATATTGTATACAATTTTTATAATTTGTGTAAAGAATTTATACTCTTTAAAGAATTTATACTTCTTAAAAAAATTTATACCATTTATAGAATTTATACTTCTTAAAAAAATTCATACTCTTTTAAAAAAATAAAAATTTTAATACTATTAAATTTTAATATTATTAAAGTTAATATTATACTATATATAACATATAAATGTTTTATAATATTTATATAAATGTTTTATATAAAAACTTTAAATTAATCATATAAAATTAATTATATACTAATAATTACAATATAATTATAATAAATAATAATATTTATAAAAATAATAGATAATTTTATAAAAATAATTAATTAAAAATAATTTTATAACAACAAATAGATAATAATTTTATAAAAATAATAAAATAATTAAAAATAATTTTATAACAACAAATAGATAATAATTTTATAAAAATAAATAAAAATAAGCTATAAATTAAATAGCTATTGAATAAATTGTAATTAATAAATCCAGAACGAGGTTAAAAATGATTTTATTAAATGAAGACACAAAAATTTTAGTTCAAGGAATTACTGGAAAGCAAGGATCTTTCCATACAGAGCAAATGCTTAAATATAATACTAATATTGTAGCGGGAGTAACTCCTGGAAAAGGAGGACAAGATTTCCAAGGAGTTCCTATTTTTGACTCAATTGAAGCAGCTAAAGAAAATACTGATGTTAATGCATCTATAATATTTGTACCTGCCCCATTTGCAAAAGACGCTGCATTTGAATCAATAAAACATTTAGATCTTGTAGTGATAATTACAGAACATGTTCCTGTTCATGATTCTTTAGAAATTACTGCTTATGCAAAGAAAAAAGATGTTACTATTATTGGACCAAATACTCCAGGAATTATCTCTCCAAAAGTTGGAAAAATGGGAATTATGCCAACTCATGTCTTTTCTGAAGGTAATATTGGAGTCATATCTCGAAGTGGAACTCTTACTTATGAAGTAGCTAGTCAATTAACTAGAGCTGGACTTGGACAAAGTACTTGCATAGGTATAGGTGGAGATCCAGTTATTGGAACTAACTTTTTAACAATCTTAGAAAAATTCGAAAAAGACCCTGAAACTGAAAAAATTGTAATGATTGGGGAAATTGGTGGAAATGCTGAAGAAAAAGCAGCTGAATATATTCAAGAAAATATATCTAAACCAGTTGTATCTTATATTGCAGGAATTACAGCACCTCCTGGAAAAAGAATGGGTCATGCAGGAGCTATAATTGAAGGAAATACTGGAACAGCTGAAAGTAAAATTAAAGCACTTGAAAATTCAGGTGTTAAAGTAGCTAAAAAACCTTCAGACATTGTTGATTTGATTAAATCTGTTTAAATTTTAAATATAATCTAATAAAATCCATATAATACATCCTAAGATTTTTATTTTATTTAATATGGATTTTAATTTATATTTATATATTTTTATAAAATTTATACAAATTTATAATATAATTTATATTTTTTATAAAAATTTATTATACTAATTTTATATTATATAAAAAAATTATATATTTTTATATAAATATTATTATTATATAATTTATTATTATTTCTATTATTTATTATAATATTTTTACTATAGATATATCAAAATTTAAAATAAAATAAATTAAATTATCATCAAAATTAACAATTAAATAAATAAGTATGAATATATAAAGTAAATATAATAAATTTATAATAAACAAGTTAACTAATAAGCTTAAAAACAAATCCACCCACATAATATAATAGGTGATTATATGGATAATGAAATCATTCAAAAACTTAAAAACAATGAGATGAAGCTCTATGAAATTGAAAAACATGCCTCATCAGTTGAAGAAGCTATTGACATAAGGCGAAGATTTATTGAAGAAAAATCAAATACAAAACTCGATACAATAGCCAAATATTCTCTTGATATGGAATCAGCTTCACAGAAAAACATTGAAAATCCTATTGGGACTATTCAAATACCAATAGGAATAGCTGGTCCTTTAAAAATCAATGGCGAATATATTAAAGATAATGATGAATTTTATGTTCCATTAGCTACCTCTGAAGGTGCACTTGTAGCATCAGTAAATAGAGGTTGTTCAACTATAGCTGAAGCTGGAGGAGTAAATACTAGAATTATTGATGATAAGATGACAAGAGCTCCAGCTATCAAAACAAAATCAGTAGCAGAAGCTGTGAAAATCAAAAAATGGTTTGAAGATAATTTCCAAAAATTAAAAGAAATAGCTGAAACCACTACTAATCATGGAAAACTTATAAAAATTAATCCAATTCTCATTGTAGGTAATTTCATTTATCCTCGTTTTGTTTATTCTACTGGAGATAGTATGGGAATGAACATGGTGACAATAGCTACTGAAAAAGTTTTAGAACTACTGCAAAAAGAAACAGATGCTCAAATAATTGCACTTAGTGGTAATGTATGTGTTGATAAAAAACCATCTGCACTTAATTTAGTTGAAGGGCGAGGAAAAACTGTAGTAGCTGATATAATCATCCCAAAAGAAATAGTTAAAAATAAGCTAAAAACCACAGCAAAAGCTATAGTGGAAGTTAATACAGGAAAAAATTTAGTTGGTTCAGCTATTAGTGGAAGTATGGGTTTTAATGCACATTTTGCAAACATGATAGGAGCAATATTCTTAGCTACAGGTCAAGATATAGCTCATGTTGTTGAAGGATCTCTTGGAATTACCACTGCAGAAGATAGAGATGGAGATTTATATTTCTCTGTAACAATGCCTGATTTACCAATAGCTACTATTGGAGGAGGAACAAATCTCAAAACAGCTACAGAATCACTTGAAATTTTAGGAGTAGCTGGCTCTGGAAATGTGAAAAAGTTTGCAGAAATTATTATAGCTACTGTTTTAGCTGGAGAGTTGTCCTTAATTGGAGCATTAGCTGCAGGACATTTAGCTAGAGCTCACCAAGAATTAGGCAGATAATTTTAATTAAAATTATTATTATTATTATTATTATTTATTATATTATTATTACTAATAAATATTATTTTATTATAATTATTTTATTATTTATAATATTATTTTATTATTATACTTTATTTTATAAATTTAAATAAAAAAAAATAGACAAAATACTTTTTAGGTTGTTTAGCTATGGATTTAAAAGAATTTGATAGTCTTGAAATAGAATTACCCGAAATAGAATATCCAGAAATAGAACTTGAAACAGATGATATTAAATTAATTTTAACTTTAAAAAAAGATTATTCTAAAATAAAAGATATTGAAAATAGAAAAAAAGAATTCATCAAAGACATGAAAGAGTTTATTGATGAATTTGTAGCTAATCCTGAATTTGATGAACTAATGGAATATTACTAAAGAATTGATAACAATTTAAATCCATTTATTATTTTCACTTCAAAAGTTAAATAAAGACTTTTGAGCATTATCCTTTTTAACTTCTTTAGACTTTTCTTCTTTAGATTTTTCTTCTTTAGATTTTTCTCTAGATTCTTCTTCTCTAGATTCTTCTTTTGATTGTTTTTCTTCTTCAGAATCTTTGGAAGTTTTATCATTTATCTTTTCTTTTTCTGATTTTCTTGGTTTTGATGATTTAGTAGATTTTGATGAATTAATAACTTCATCTGATTCATTTAACTCTTCATTTGAATTTGAATCAAATGCTAATGTTCCTGGACTTGTTTGTATATTCTCATTAAAACTATTTTTATATTTAGCTCTTTCAATAGCTAATTCCTCTTCTCTTTCTTTTTCTTTTCTTGTAACAACTGACTTAGGTATTTTTCTTTTTCTAAATCTTTTTATTTCATCATCTTCTAAGAGAAGATAATTAGATATATCCCATGCAAGATCATCATTTTCAAACATTATTTCCATATATGGAAACATTGAAATAGCTACACTATTAGACATGTGTAATTTTTCAGACATTTTAAGAGCAATTCTATCTCTTAAATCTCTTTTTCCCCTAGTTCTACCCATAAGAGCAAAAGCCATAGCTCCAGTTAACCTTGTGAATTTTTTATAAGTTTCATCCTTAGATATAGCTACACCAACACCCATAAATTCACTAGCATATCTCCAATATGTATAATTCCTAGATTGTTGAGCTCTTCCAAAGTATAAATCAGCTTGACTAATCATTTCATAAGCTTTTTTAATTTCTTCTGGTTTTTCATATTCTCTTGGAATATTTTCAGCTATATACTCCATTACAAATGTAGGATCTTCATCTAATCTAAGAGAATTTTTAACTTTATCTATACTTTTACTTTTTAAAACCCTTCTAACACTGTCAAAAATATTGTTAGTGTTGTCTTTTTGGCTTACAGATTCTAAATCATCTAAGGTTAATTTTTTACTGTCATCAGCTATAACTTGTAAAGTATTTAATGCTGAACGCATGTCCCCATTAGATCTTTTAGCTAATTCTTTAATAGCTTGAGGGTCTGCTTTGATTTTTTCTTTAAAACAAATCCTTTTAAGTAATGCATTAACAGAGTTTGTATGAATTTTTCCTATTTTAACAACTTTACATTTTGTTTTAATAGTTGTAAGACGTTTACTATAAAAATCATTAGCAGTCATTACTATTGGATGAACACTTTCTTTAATGATTTTTCCAATAGCTCTAGTTCCACCTCTATCATCATTCCCATGAATTCCATCAACTTCATCTAATATTATGAGTTTATGCTCATTATCAGTAGTAAAAAAAGATTTTGTAGTTGCAGATTCTCCTACAGTATTCATTATAATATCATATGATCTTTTATCACTTGCATTTAACTCAATAGAATCAGAAAATTCCTTAGCTATTACATGAGCAAATGTTGTTTTCCCAGTTCCAGCTGGACCAACAAGTAGTAAGCATTGTTGAGGATTACCTTCTTTCCAATTTTTAACCCAAGCTTCAACTTCTTTTTTCTGCTTACCATTTCCAATTATGTCTTTAAAATCTTTGGGTCGGTATTTTTCTGTCCAACGCATATTTTTTACCTTTATTTAAAAGACTTTTATTAGTCATATATTTAGTAAAAGACTTTTATTAGCCATATATTTAGTAAAAGACTTTTATTAGTCATATATTTAGTAAAAGACTTTTATTTAGCTATACATTATTTCAAAAATTTTTATTAATTATATCTTTATTTAAAAGACTTTTATTATCTCTACAGTTAGTTAAAAAAACTTCTATAAAAATTTAGCTAAAAGAGCTTCAAGTTGTATTCTTGGATTTGCTCCTTCTCTAATTCTAAAATCAGACTCTGCAATATATTCAATTAAATCTATATAAATTTCATTCTCCATCTTGCCTTCCATGCCTCTTTTTGTAATTTCTTGATAAATTTGGTTTATCATATCTTCTCCACTGGTTCCTTGCAAAACCATAGTTTCACGAAGTAAATCTCTAGCACCCATAAAATCGCCAGTAAGAGCTTTGGAAACCATATCACTAATATCTTTTGGTCTGGCTTTTGAAACAACCTCATAAATCTTATCTTCAGTTACAATATCTTCTCCAGAGGCTGCTGCTTGAAGAAGGTTAACTGCTTTACGCATATCTCCTTCTGCAAAGTAAACAATAGTTTCAATAGCTTCATTTTCATATTGGACATTTTCTTGATTAGCTATATATTCCAATCGTTTAAGAACATCTTGACCTTTAATTGGAGCAAATCTAAATATTGCACATCTTGATTGAATTGGATCAATAATTTTAGAAGAATAATTACAAGAAAGCACAAATGAAGCAGTTTTAGTATACATTTCCATTTCACGACGAAGAGCATGTTGTGCATCTTTAGTCATGTTATCTATTTCATCAAGGAAAATAATTCTAAATGGAGCACCAATAGGTTTTAAACGGCAAAAATTCTTAATATTAGTTCTTACTGTTTCAATACCTCTAGCATCAGAAGCATTAAGTTCTAAAAAATTTTGTCTCCAGTATTCTCCAAGAATAGATTTAACTAAAGCAAGAGCAGCTGTTGTTTTTCCAACACCTGCAGGACCTGTAAACATTAAATTTGGCATTCCTTCTTCATTTACATAATTTTCTAATCGTTCAATAATGTGTTTTTGTCCTACAATATCTTCTAATTTTTGTGGTCTGTACTTTTCTACCCAAGGTCCTTTCATTAAATCACCGAAAAAGCTAATATTTGAATTAATATTTTATTTAATCATTTAAATTATTAAATTAATAAATTATTAAATTATTAAATTAATTGAATTTATATTAATGTATTCTTCATTATACTTGTTATTTTTATTATAATTTTATTTCATTACAAATTATACATATATTTAATTTATATTTTTTATATATTTTAAATTTATTTTATTATAGAATATAATTTTAATAATATTCTTATATAAATATAAATTAACTATAATTTGATATATAGTATTTT
>WRCI01000087.1 GCA_009784145.1 Methanobrevibacter sp. | reverse complement strand
ATCTCCATCGAGGGTGTAAACTTTTCCATGTCTTGCCTCACGTGTAGGTGCCACACAATCAAAAGTATCACAGCCATTTTCCACTCCTACAAAAATATCATCTGGTTTAGAAAGACCAAGTAAATGTCGTGGTTTTGATTCTGGTAAAATTTTATTACACCAAAGCAAAATGTTTGATAATTGTTCTTTTTCAAAGGCACCACCTAAACCATATCCATCAAAATCCATTGCTCCCAAATCACGAGCAGCTTTTTCTCGTAAATCCTGATAATGTGCACCTTGTAACACTCCAAAAAGTGCTTGATAAGGTTTACTATCTCTCTCATTTGTCAATTTCTGATGTTCAGCCAAACACCTTATCCCCCATCTATGAGTACGATCAAGTGCTTTTTCATTGTATTCTCGACTTTCACCAATGTTAGTCAGCTCATCAAATGCCATGATAATATCTGCACCAATTTTATGTTGAAATTCCATTGAATATTCAGGTGTAAAAAATTTTTCATCTCCACCTTCTTTTGTCTTGAAATACACTCCCTCATCAGTTACCCTTGATAAACGTCTTTTGTTTTCTGCCTTTAAATGTTCACGACCAATGTCCCGTTTGTCCATGGAAATCACTTTACCTAATCCACTACCAAAGGACATAATCTGAAATCCGCCACTATCAGTAATAGTAGGACAATTATATCCTGAATATTTAGACAATCCTCCCGCCTCTTCAATTTCATGAGAAATTTTTGATAAATGAAACCCATTACTAATCATAGATTGAACACCAATGCTATGAAATTTGGAAGGTGCTAAGAACCTAACTTCACCATAAGTGCCAACAACTACAAAAGTTGGTGTTTTAATATCACCATGAGGAGTATGAATAACACCAGCTCTACCTAATCCATCAGGAATTTTAGCATTAATTTCAAAACTAAACTGATTTTGTTTCATTATTTATCACTCAAAACTAATTATTCTTCATTTTTTCATCACTTTAAACTGATTTTGTTTCATCTTCCATCAATTTAAACCGACTGTCCCTTAATTCCATCAATTTGAACTGAATGTTCTTCATCTTCAATCACTCAAAACTGATTGTTCCTCATCTATCATCACTTTTTTAATTAAGCTAACAGCACCATAAGTTACTGGTAACAATACTGTTTCACCAACCATTTTTGAAACATATGCAATTATCAACAATCCCACAAATTGAACAGATGAAATTGTGCCAATAAATGCAATTGTAGTGAAAATTAAAGTATCAACCAAGTTACCAGCTACACTAGACCCAAGTGCTCGCTGCCAAAAGTGCTTACCTTTAGTAATCTCTTTAATTTTTACAAAAACATAAGCATTAAGAATTTGTCCACTAACAAAAGCTATTAAACTACCAGCAACAATACGAGGCATAAAACCTATGATTGCTTCGTATGCGAGCTGATTTTCCCATCCTGGACCAGGAGGTAAAAGTTGAACAGCGAATAATGCTAAAACAGCAATTAAATTCATAGCAAATGCAGTCCAGATAACTTTTTTTGCACCTTTATACCCATAAAATTCAGTAATTATATCTCCTAAAACATAAGAAACTGGGAAAAGTATTGCACCACCATCCCAAACTAAACCAGTTCCAAAAAAATCAAACATTTTAGTGCTAGCAAGATTACTAACAATTAAAACTGTTGCTGTTAATGCTGTTAAAATTGCAAAAAGTTCTCCTTTAGAAATTTTCAACTTACTAAGCAAATACAATGTTATTTTTTCTTTCAACATCTCTTCTTTTTTAACCATGTATAACCTCAAAATTAAATTATCAATAATCTTTTCAATATCAATAATCTTGTCAACTTTTCACATTTATAAAACTTAAATTATTCTTTTTTTATTAATAAAGTTAATATCATTATCAATATTATTATTTCTATCTTTTATATTTATTATTTTATTTTTATAAAAAGCTATACATCATCTAATTTATTTTAATAATTATTTTATTATTTTATTAAGTTTATAGCTTTATTTTATTTTTTAAGTCTTTAAATCATGATTTAATCTCTTAGGACATATTAGAATTGTTCGTTGTTATAAGTATGTTATATACTACAAATATAGATAAATATAAATAATTTCAATTACAACATTGATAACATATATTAAATTCAGATAATGGATAATTTAAAAATAAAAAAATTATTTGATTAATGAATTAGCTATTATATTAAATGAATTTTTTATACATCTAATTTTTTAATACTAAACTTAAAGGGGGTGAAAATATAAAAAAAATTGAAAGTATTATATTTTTAAGTGCATTTATCTTAGTCATTGGTTTATTCTCATTAGGTTCAGTAGATACAGTAGAAGCTTTTACTATTAATAATACTACTGATGGTGGAATAGCTCAAGGAATTATAAATGCTACTAATGAAGTTGCTGGAACTACTAATCCTATTCTTCTTGAATTAAGAGATGGTATATACACTGGTCCCAATAATAGAAACATAACGATAACCAACAATATAACAATACGAGGTTCTTCACAAAATGGTACCATTATTGATGCTAATTTCGCAGGCAGAGTTTTCAATGTTAGTTCTGGATATACTTTATCTTTACGGTATCTTACTATTATGAATGGTAATACTAGTTCCAATGGAGGAGCTGTCTTTTCTACTGGTGATGGTCTTACTATCACTAATGTTACATTTATCAATAATACTGCCTCAAGGGGTGGAGCTATTTGGTTTGCTAACTCACAAGATAGAGATATGGCAGTTACTATTAATTATGCTAACTTTATAAACAACCGTGCTACTGATGGAAGTAATAGTGGTGGGGGTGCATTAATGATTACTAATGGTCACTCTGAGATATCCGACTCAAATTTTATAAATAATACAGCAAATAACAATGGAGGAGCTATTAATAAGAATGGTGGTTCAACTTTAGGCATACATCGTTGTCTTTTTGAGAACAATTCTGCTAAAAGTGGTGGGGCAATTTACAATACAAATAGTAAGACAACAATATATCCTACTTCAACATTTATTAATAATAAAGCAAGTATTAATGGTGGGGCAATTTACTCTAATACTGCATCTTCAATCGATATACGTGCCAATATAAATTTTTACAACAATAGTGCTGTTGAACAAGGAGGGGCTATTTATGCCCGCCATAGTATTAATTCTACAAGTTCGAATTATGTAGGTAATACTGCAAGTCAAGGTGGAGCCATATATAGCTATCCAGATACAGGTGATATTTGGATTCAATATAATCGTTTTGTTAATAATACTAATGATGACTTTTATCTAAACAATACTACCATAGCCCAAAACAAACTACCAAACCTTAATTATAATTGGTGGGGCGATAATGATAATACTCCATCAGTTGTAGGTAATGTTAATTTAACTCATTGGTTTGTTATGCAATTGTCTGCAGATGATTTCATCAATACCACAATAAATGATACTACTACTAAAGTAGGCAATAGTGTTAATTTATCCTATAGTCTTGTACTTTATAATAATTTAACAAAAAGTACAAGTTTTGCAAGTTATGGCATATATCCTAGTGAATTACCTAATTTTAATGTTACATTAACTTGGACAGGTCGTGACGGAACTATTTCTAGAACAGTTAATGCAAAAGTAAATGACTCTGAGATTATTCCTTTCACTTCAGGCAGTGGTTTTAGTATTCATGCCATTGGTGATAATGAAGATATAATCTTGTATCAAGAAATTGTTAATGCTACACTTAATATTGATAAAACTGCTAGTTCTACTGATGCAACAAATGGTCAACTTCTTAATTACACTATAACTGTGACTAATGATGGAGATAATACTGCTACTAATGTTTGGGTTAATGAAACCTTGCCAGAAAATCTTGTCTATCAAGGTTCTTCAGGTGATGGAACTTATTATTCAAATAATGGTACTTGGTATATTGGTGAATTAGCTAGTGGGGGCAGTGCTACAATAGTTATAACTGTTCTTGTAACTCATGGAGGAAGTATTACTAATACTGCTATTCTTAATTTAGATGAATTTAATCTTGGTACTAACAAGTCAAGTCTAACTATTACTGTTAATCCTCAAAAAACTAATATCACAATTAATGCTACATTCAGTGAAGATAAAAAAACTATCTTTATTACTGGTAAATTAGTTGATGAAATTGGAGACCCTATAGCTGGCAAAATAATTGAATTATCTCTAAATGGTAAACCTATTGGACAGGCCCAAACCAATGAAGATGGTACATTTAACCTCGAGCATAGTCAAACAACTCCTTTCGAAGAAGGAACTTATTTAATCACTGCTCCATTTGAAGGTGATGATGATTACATTAATTCCAACGCTTCTTACACTTTAAGGCCGACTTCTTCAAATACAGATTTAGATACAGGTTCAAATTCAGATGAGGGTTCTAGTTCAGACACAGATTCTAACTCAGATACTGATTCTGGATCAATTAGTAGTGAAGAAACTGATGACGATCCTTACACTTCAAATATCGAAAAAAGTGAAAATAATACTAATAACAATCCAGTTGCTAATGCAGCTATGAAAAAAACAGGAATTCCAATAATGCTTATATTGATTATATTGCTAAGTAGTTTAGGACTCATAATTAGAAAAAAATAATATTTAAAACTTTTTAAGGGTGTTTAATTTTTATCCTTTTACTTTATTTTTTATTATCACATTTTATTTTTATATTTTTTATCTTTATACTTTTTATTTTATTTTTAAAATCTTTATATTTTTTATATTTATATATTTTAATTATATTTTTTAAAATTTTTATATTTTTTATATTTATAATTTTTAATTTTACTTTTATAATTTTTATATCTTTTATTCTTATTAAAAAGTTTAAATTTTTTAAAATAATAATATAATCTCTTAAAATCAAATTTAAAGATAATTTAAGTATTTAAAAAAATATTTAAAATAAAAATTTTCATGAGAAAAACTATATATTCCTAAATAAAAATGAAAAATAATAAAGATAAATAAAATTAAAGATTTTATAAGTTATTAAAGATGAAAAAAATAATAAAGATAAATAAAATTAAAGATTTTATAAGTTATTAGAGATGAATAAAGAGAAAAAATAAATTAAATCTCAGAAAACATCTCATCTAAAGCTAAAATCATTTTATCAACATGCTCAGTTGTTATTATAAGAGGTGGAGCAAATCGTAAAACATTATCTGCTGTTGAATTAATCAAAAACCCTTTTTCTCTCATTTTATTTGCAAATTCAGCTGATTCTCGGTCTAATTCAATAGCTAAAAACAATCCAAATCCACGAACATCAGTGATAAAATCATGTTTTTCTTTTATCTGAATTAACTTATCTTTAAGATAATTTCCAACTGTTTTAGAATTATCCAATAAATTATCACTTTCAATAGTATCAATAACAGTCATAGCTACAGCACAACCAAGTGGATTTCCACCAAAAGTTGCACCATGATCTCCATAATCAAAAGCAGTAGCTACATCTCCTCTAGCTAAAATTCCGCCTATAGGATAACCACTACCAAGGGCTTTAGCTATTGTTATAATATCTGGCTTTATTCCATATAATTCATAAGCAAACATTTCACCAGTTCGACCAAATCCTGTTTGAACCTCATCTAAAATAAGAAGAACATTTTTTTCATTACAAATAGCTTCAACTTCTTTTAAATAATTTTCTGGAGGAACTACTACTCCTCCTTCTCCTTGAATAGCTTCAACCAACACAGCAGCAGTATCATCACTAATAGCATTAGCTATAGCTTCACTATCCCCATAAGGAACATGTTTAAACCCAGGAGGCAATGGTTTAAAAGGTTCTTTATATTTATCTTGACCAGTAGCTGTAACAGTAACTAATGTACGACCATGAAAAGAGTTATTTGTAGATATTATTTCTCCTTTTCCTGTGTATTTACGAGCTAATTTTATAGCTCCTTCATTAGCTTCTGCTCCACTATTTGCATAAAATACTCTATTAAATATAGTTATTTCAGCTAATTTTTTTGCAAGTTTTCCTTGTTCTTCTGTATAATAAACATTAGAAACATGAATAAGCTTTTCTGCTTGTTTTTGAATTACATCAATGATTTTTGGATGAGATTGACCAAGTGCATTTACAGCTATCCCTGCAAAAAAGTCTATATATTCTTTTCCATCTGCATCCCAGAGAACGACCCCTTCTCCATGAGTCAAAGCTATTGGTTGACGTCCATAAGTTTGCATGATATATTTTGAGTCTAAGTCGATGATTTCTTTGTTATTCATTCTTATTTCTCCAATTTAATATTATAATTATTTTTATTTTTATTCATTTATATATTTTAATGTAATTATTTTTTATTTTAATGTAATTATTTTTAAAATTTAATGAAATTATCATTGAAATTTAAAATATTAACTATCTAAAAATATGATAAAATTTTTTAATATTTGAAATTATTTGTATAAGTTAAAACTATCTGTTAATCAAAAATTAAATATACAATAAAAAACAAAATATTAATGATAAACATTTATAATGCAAATTTTAATTATATTTTTATAAATTATATTTTTATAATAAGATTATATAGATTTTATAATGAAATTAATTTAAATAGATATAATATAAGTTAATTTAAATAGATATAATATAAGTTAATTTAAATAGATATAATATAAGTTAATTTAATAATAAATATAATAAAATTAATTTAAAATAAAAATTATTTTTAAAAATATCAAAAATCAATAGACCAA
This sequence comes from Methanobrevibacter sp., assembly GCA_009784145.1. Taxonomy (GTDB): domain Archaea; phylum Methanobacteriota; class Methanobacteria; order Methanobacteriales; family Methanobacteriaceae; genus Methanobinarius. Next base: position 254 of record WRCI01000087.1, on the reverse strand, counting down.
AACTAAGTGATACTATGAAAAAAGCAATTATTGAAACTGAAAAAGGTAATATAGAATTAGAATTATTTGAAAATGATGCTCCTAAAACTGTAGCTAATTTTGAAAAATTAATTAAAGAAGGATTTTATGATGGTTTAACTTTCCACAGAGTTCTTGATGATTTTGTAATCCAAGGTGGGTGTCCAGTTGGAAATGGAACTGGTGGTCCAGGATATCAAATCAAATGTGAAATAAATGATAATAAACATGGAACT
>WRCI01000086.1 GCA_009784145.1 Methanobrevibacter sp. | reverse complement strand
TCTACTAACTTTAACATTTTTAGAAATAATTATAGCATTTCCTTTTTTAGCTTGAATATTAGATCCATGAATTGTTCCTTTTGAATAAAAAGCATGAAATCCCTTTGAATTAGCACTATTAGAGTGTATATTGGTTTTAATAATATTTCCATTCCATTTTTCTAAATAAATTCCTACTGAATTACTAGCTCCATTTATTATAAAGCTATTAATTGAATTACCAATCCAATAATTAGAAAGAATTCCTCCTGATTTTACACCTTTTGTATGGATTTTACTATTTTCAAAGTTCCCTTTCCATGTTATCCCTATTGAAATCCCTATAGAGTTTTTTTTATTCAATGAAATTGAACTATTAAATACACTGCCATCCCATCTACTAGAAACTATTCCAAAATTATAATTACCTTTTCCGTTTATAATGGAGTTATTTAAGTTGCCTTTCCATTCACTTATAGAAATAGCTATAGCATAATCATTATTTAAATTAATTATTGTAGAATCTATATTTATTAGTTTATAAGGAGATCCAGAATAAATGCAGTTAACATATTTTGTGCTGCTTCCTACGCCATTATGATTTAAGATTAAACCTGAAAAATTAACTTGTTCTGTAGCAATATTAAACATCTCTCTATTTCCATTATAGTTAATTTGAGTTTTAATATCGCTTTTAATGTTAATAGATTTAGTAATGATTAATGTATCTCCCAAATTATAAGAAGAAGTGTTGAAAATTAAGTTATCTCCTTTTAAAGTAGAATTATCTTTAATCCAAGAATTAATATTTTGAAGGGAAGTATCCTTATTGACAGTGAAATCAGCAGCATTAACCGAGTTAAAAACAGTTAATAGACAAACTAATATAAAAAATAAAGATAACACAGTCTTAACTAAATGCACATGAACCACTCTAATAATAATAACAATTTTGTATAGTATTGTTATATTTATTAAGTAGGCTATATAAAATTTTTGAAATGAAAAAAATAGAAAAATTGGTTTTGAAGAATTTATAAGTATAAAAATTAATTTTAAAACTTAAAACTAGATTTATTAGAAGTGGTTTTTTTGCCAAAGATATTACGATATTCTACTTTAACATGTTTTCTATATTTTGAAGTAGCATATTTTGCAGGTAAAACAACTTTCACACTTAAAAACTTTCCTGCTCTTATTGGCTTAATTCTAAGAGTTTTTTTATATTTATCACAAGAAACAGTTAATTTAGCAACTTTAGAAACGAATTCCCCAATATTGTGAACATTAATATTATAAACTTTACTAGATTGTTTTCCAAGAACAACTCCTAGTTTTAATCTAGGACCAAAATAGTAAATATTATCTGTACCTTTTTTAGAAATAGCACGAGTATTAATAACTTTTACATTTTTAGAAACAAGTATTGCAAGTCCATTTTTAGCTGAAATATTAGAATTAGAAACTGTTCCCTTAGAATCAAAAGAATGTATTCCTATAGAACCCAGTTTATCAGCAAATATATTTAATTTCGAAAATGTGCCTCTCCATTTATCAGCAAATATTCCAAAAGAATTTTTTTGATTTGTATCTATTATTACATTAGCTAAATTGCCTTGCCACACAGAAGCCATTATACCTATAGATTCTTTTCCTTTTAAGTGAATTTGAGTATTTATAATATTGCCTGTCCACTTTGAAACAATTCCAATTGAATTAGCATTATCCTTGTTCATGATAAGAATTGAGTTATGTAGATTTCCTTTCCAATTATCAGCTGTAAATCCAAAATTTACAATTCCATTACCACATAATCTAATATCATTCACATTTCCAATCCAGTCTCCAAAAGAAGTTGCAGAAAGATAATTTCCATTTAAATTAAATGTAATGTCTTTTATATTAACTGTTTTGGAACCACTAAATTCCATAGTAGAAATTCTAGAATCTTTATCTTTGCCACTAGCATCATGATTTAAAATCAATCCAGAAAAATTAACTCCTGAAGAATTAATATAAAACATAGTTTTAGCTTTGTTAAAAATAATTTGGGTATTTTTATTGCTTTTTATATTAATTGGTTTATTGATAACTAAAGTATCTGGAAGGTGGTATTTGGCTTCATCAAAAACAAGACTATCACCCTTAACAGTTGTGTTGTTCTTCATCCAATTATTAATATCATTTTGAGTAGTCCAACTGTTAACACTATAGTCTGCTGCAGAAACAGAACCTATCATAGAAAAAATCATAAATGAGATTAAAATAAATAATGTTAAAAATGAAATTTTTTTAAAATCAAACATTCTGATTACCTTCTATCTTTAATTTGCATTCTGTTATAATAAATAAACTTTATATAATAAGAACTATTTATTGTACTATAATATATCACATTTTAGCATATATAAGGATATTTTAGCACATATAAAAACGTTTATTGGTATTTTATAATTTATATTAGATTATTCATAGACAATACATTATATATTATCACTTTATTCTTTAGAATTTTTATATATATATTAAAACTTATATATAATGATTTTGAAAATTTATAAAAAAATAAAAATAATGAAGAAATAAAGCTAAAAAACTATTTTTAAGAAAAATAAAGATAAAAAAACACCTTAAACTATTAATAAATACTTAACATAGCTTATAAAAAAAATTATAAATAAAAAATAAAAAATAAAATTAAAGAATATTATTTCTTTAAAACATTGATTCCTTCTTTAAATTCTTTAATAAAAATTTTAACATCTTCCTCAGGAATTGAAAAACTAACCCTTAGATAATCGTCTCCAAAAAGATTGCTAGTGTAGTTTCCTTGCCTAGTAAATACTTTTCTACCTAAAAGGTAGTTTGCCATAGTTTTAGGATTTATTCCAGTGGATTTTAAATCAATAGCAATCATATTAGCATCAGAAGGATAAACTGGAATGAATATTCCTTCTATTTCATCTACCATTTCTTTAATTAAAATTTGATTGTTTCTAGTAATAGATGTTACTTTGCCAATCCAATTATCTTTTGATTTAAGAGCAGCTATAGCTCCAGCTTGTGCAATTACATTAGTTCCTAAATCATTTATTAAAATAGACCTTATAGATTGAATTACCTCAGGAATACTAATTACTGCACCAATTCTTAGACCTGCCATTCCAAAAATCTTTGAAAAGCTGAATACAGTAATAGAATATTCAGGAACATAATCAGCAGGAGAAAAATGTTCTCTTGCAAAATCTTTATATGTTATATCATGTAAAAGATAAATTTCATTTTCCCTAGCTATTTTAGCAAATTCTTTTATTTCATCCTCTGTATAAGCACTTCCCAAAGGATTTAAAGGATCAATAAGTACGACAATTTTAGTGTTTTCATTCATATTTGCCTTAACAAGTTCAGGAGTAAGTTTATAATCATTATCACTACTGTATATAGGGACTGAAATAACTTCTGTTGCAAATCTACTTGCAAAATCATCAATAATAAGATAACCCGGATCACTTGTTATAACATTATCTTCAGGTTCTAAAATACCTTCCATACATAAATATAAAGATTCAGTTCCACCTGCAGTTATTAAAATATCCATGTTTTCTAATTCAAGATCTTTTAAAATTAATTCTTTTAATTCTTCGAATCCTTCTGGAGGAGGATATTTACAATATTCTTTGCTTTCCACAAAGTTAATCATTGCATCTTTTATTATATCTTCATCATGAAGATGATTAGTATTTTGACCCATCCATATCATTTCTTTATCATCAAAAACACATTGGAAAAATTTATTTGGGGTTTCATACCCTTCTGGAGCTGTTTTTGCAGTTTTTGCATATTTCTTTGGAGGGACCATGATATCACTAATTCTAATTATACTTTAATAATTGTATTTTTTATTATATTTATAAGTTTCTTTAACCTTTAAAGTTTATTCACCGTCATAATAGATTCATTATATCTCTTTTTAAATTTAATTATTGAAATATTATATAATAAAATAAAAATAATAAAATAAAGTTTATAATATACTAAAAACAATGCAATAAACTTTATAGTACTCTAAAAACAATGCCATAAGCTTTATAGTGCTCTAAAAACAATGAAATAAATTTATTAATGTTATAAAAATAGAAATATTAAACAAACTAAAAGTTTACTAATTTTAACAATGATAACTATTATTCAATACCTTCATTAGTAATTTTAAACATACTAGTTTTCCCTTCAGGAAAAGTTTTATGTCTTTTTAAAATAGCTATACGTTCTCCTTCTACATTTGACTTTGAGAGTTCAATGATAATTTTACTCCAATACATTAAAATAGTTCCACCAACAGGTTTAATTGCAGTAGGTTTTTCATCTTCAAATGTAGCATATATTTGATTTGTTATAACAACAGCAACATCATATTTACGAGCTAATCTAGATAATATCCACATTTGAACCCCTAATTCTTTATTTAGAGCTTTGGATTTTCCTTCATTTAACCTATACATAGCTACTGCAGAGTCTAAAATTACTAAATCTACTTCATTAGCATTTGCCCTAACCCATGATTCAATCTTTTTCAAATCATCTGTTTGCTTTTCGAGTGAATCAGGTTCAAACACTAGTATATTATTTGCAATTTCATCGAAATCATTTTTAGCTAATTGTTTAACCCTATCTATTGAGATTCCACCTTCAGTATCTATATAAGCAACTTTTTTACCTTTTCTAGCTACTTGCACAGCTAAACTCAAAGATATATTTGTCTTTCCAGAACCTGGAGGTCCGTAAAATTGAGTTATGTTTCTTTTTTCCACTCCTCCTCCTAATATAGAATCCAATGCAGAATTAGTTTTAATTTTAGAAGGATTATTTAAATTAACAATTGTTTTCATGATTTTCTCCCTTATTTATATAGTATAATTATGTTTAACACATTATTAATCTCATCTTATTTTAATTATTTTTTTGCTATTATTATTTTATATTATTATACTATAATACTTTTACTATTTATATTAATAATTATAAAAAATATTTTATGAAATATATTGTAAAAAATTTATTATTAAAAATATATTACTATAACTATAATTTTATCATCAATAAATTCTTATAAAAAAAATAATATTAAGAAATTATAAAAATATTATATAAAATATTATAAAAAATATTAAATAATAAATATTATAGAAAAATTAAAGCTTTCCTGCTCCTTCTCTTAATATAATAGGCTCATTTCCAGTTAAATCAACTACTGTAGATGGAATAGAAGATTTCATAGAACCCACATCAATAACAAAATCAATTTCATGGTTTAGCTGATTAAGGATTTCTTTAGGAGTACTGAAAACTTCTTCATTAGAAATATTTGCACTAGTAGCAGTTATTGGAAAAATTTGAGATAGTTCTATAGCTATCCCATTATTAGGAATTCTAACACCAATTTTTTTATGTTTATCAAAAAAAGAATTACTCCAGTTTGAACTCTTATAAAAAATAAAAGTAAATGGACCTGGAAGATGTTTTTCTACTAAAATCCTATAATTTTCTCTTAAATCTGTAATTAAAGATAACCCTCCAATGGATGAAACACAGACAGAAAGTGGTTTACCAATATCTCTATTTTTTATTTTATAAATCTTTTCTACGGCTTTTTCATCAAAAGCATTTGCAGCTAATCCATATATAGTATCAGTTGGATAAAGTACAATCCCTCCTGCACTTAAAACTTCGATAGCTTCTTCAATTATTTCTAAGTCAGGATATTCTTGATTCATTTTTATTATTTTCATTTTAAATCACATAAATTGATAATATTAAATCATATGAATTAATAACATTAAATCATATAACTTGATTAATATTAAATCATGTTAATTAATAACATTAAATCATATAACTTGATTAATATTAAATCATATAAATTAATAATAAAAGAATAAATTAAAAAAAGATATTACTATTTAATATCATGAAATTAATTTAATTTAATATTATAAAAAAATTGTATTTAATTAAATAAATAATTTACTTTTATAAATTCCACTTTCATTAATAATTTTTTCTAAAAAATATTCAAAATATAAATACATGATTTTATATAATATATATCCATGCTTGAAAGATTTAGACCACTTGTAAAAACAATTCTTGAGCCAATAGCTAAAAGAATGAATATAAATCCTAACATAATAACTATAATTTCTCCATTTATCGCTTTAATATCAGCGATATTTTTTGCAACTGAGAATTTACTAATTGGAGGACTTTTTATCTTATTTAATGGATTTTTTGATCTTATGGATGGATCAATAGCTAGATACTATAATAAAACATCGAAATTTGGAGCTTTCTTTGATTCTACAATGGATAGATTTTCAGATGCAATTATAATCATAGGGTTGATTTGGGGAGGATATACAAGCTGGTTTATTGGAGTTTTAGCTATTCATTCAGCTATGACAGTTAGCTATATCCGAGCAAGTAGTGAGTCAAAAGGAATTGATTGTAATGTTGGAATAGCTGAAAGAGCTACAAGATTAATTATTTTAATATTAGGAGCATTTATAGCTGTAATTTTAAATAACAATGATTATATGGCTGGAGCTATTATATTAATGGTTATACTCTCATATATAACTGTAATTCAAAGAATTTATCATGTTTGGAAATTAACAAGGAATGAAATTAACAAAAAATGAAATTAACAAGGAATGAAATTAAGAAATGAAAGAAAATATTTATAGTGTAAAAGTTAAAAGGTGCTAAAGTGGATTGTAAAGAAAGAATTGTAGTTGATATCAAAAAATTAGATGAAAGCTTTAAAAAAATCGATTCTATTGAATTTACAGCTAAAGAAGAAGAAATAATTGAAAGAGCAAAAAACTATAAAGAAGACTGTGAATATTACCTTAAAAAAGGGGATGAAATCACTTCATTTGGTTGTATAACCTACGCACATGGATTAATCGATGCTATAATTCTTAACCAGGATATTAAATAAAAGATTTTAATTTAAAAAATAAAATATAATATAAATATTGATATATCTAGATATGTGAATATTAAATTAGGAGATTAAAATTTAATTAGGTGATTAATATTTAATTAGGAGATTGAATTAT
>WRCI01000085.1 GCA_009784145.1 Methanobrevibacter sp. | reverse complement strand
TAAAATTATATACAATTCAATTATACCTATAAAATTATTAAAAATTATTAAAACTAGTATAATTTATAAAATTATTAAAAATATTATATTAAAATTATAGTATAATTTATAAAATTATATTATATTCAATTTATACTATAAAATTATTAAAAATATTATATTAAAATTAAAAATATAAATAAAAAATAAAATTACAATAAGGGATTATTATGGATTATGAAATGAGATTACCAAATGGTGTTGGAGAGCAGATACTTGCACATACCATTGAAAAGTTTGATGTTAAATTAAAACATACTGATTATGGACCTGTACTTATTGGAACAATGGAAGAATTAGAAGATGCTAAGGACTACATTGTAAAATCAATAAATGAAAGATTAAATGAACTTTCAACTGGTAAAAAGAATGAAAAAGAATGAAAATATTGAAAAAAAATTCTATATACCTAATAAAAATATAATCAAAATATGGTCTATTATATTATAAAATAAACTAATAATGAATATAAAATTTTAATTTATAATAAATATTATATAATATATCTAAAAATATCAATATATTTAGATATATCAATATAATTAGATATACTCATATAATTAGATATACCCATATATTACAATTATTACTTATTTTAAGGTCTAGTTTTTACAAGTCAAAATCTTGTTTGAATTTTTCAACAAGTCTTTCTTGCCAATCATTTACTGGTTTAAGCCTACCCAAAAAGAATCTCAGAATCTCAGGCTCCTCTTCCCATTCCAATCCATCGATTAAGTCCCTATTTTTGTGTAACCAAATAATACGGTCAATCGTGAATTTAATTTGACTCATGGTGAAAACACGTCTTGGTAGTGCCAATCTTAGAAGTTCAATCTTAGCAATACATTCTGAACCATCTTTATTTCGCTCTTCTGCTATTGTACCCCGTTCCATTCCTCTTACACCAGAAATAATATAGAAAGCAGAAGCAAGACTTCCAGCCTGAAAATTCTCTGGATCGATGTGAGACAAAAAGGCTTTTGCATCTAGATGACAGCCCAATCCCCCAGGAGGAGTTACAACAGGAACTCCTGCTTTTTTTAATTCCTCAGTCATGAACTTGATGAATTGTGGTCCCTGTGAAATCATGTCAATGTCCATTGATTCTCTTATTCCTACAGCAATTGCTTCAATCTCTTTATCACTCATACCACCATATGTTAAAAAACCTTCAAAAAGAGGTACAAGTTGGCGAATTTCAGAAAACAACTTTTCATCATTCAAACAAATCCCTCCACCTCTGGCACAGCCAAATTTTCGGGCAGAGAAGTAAATAATGTCAACATTATCAGCCACTTCATTGCAAATTTCTAGGATAGATTTATCTTTGCAGCTGTCTTCTTGGGTTTTCATGAAAAACAAATTATCTTGTAACAAACTTGCATCAAAAACAAAAGGCACATTGTTTTGTTTACATAATGCATGAATCTCTTTAATGTTTTGAAGTGAAACTGGTTGACCTCCGATTAAATTGGTTCCAGCTTCAAGGCGTACAAAAGGAATTTTGCCTTTGTGTTGTTTAAATGCTTTTTTGAGTTTTGAAATATCAATATTCCCCTTAAACAAAGCATCCGAACTTGTGTTAAATGCCTCGTCAGCAGGAATTTCTAAAATATCTCCACCTTGTAATCTTATATGAGCCTTTGTTGTTGTGAAATGATAATTCATCGGAACTATGTTCCCTTTTTTTACCATCACACGTGAAAGTAAGTGTTCACAAGCCCTGCCTTGATGAGCAGGTAAGAAAAATTTTTTGTTAAATACTTTTTTAAGTTCAGCTTCCAAGCGGAAAAAACTCTCTCCACCAGCATAACAATCATCTGCAGTAAGCATTGCAGCTTGTTGCAAATCACTCATCGCATTGGTACCACTGTCAGTCAGCATATCCAAAAATACATCACGATTTCTAAGCAAGAAAGTATTATTGCCTGCCTCCTTTATTGCTTCCAATCTTTTTTCAACTGGTTTTAGTTCAAGTTTTTGCACGATTTTAACTTTGTGCATTTCAAGTGGCAAATCTTCGCCATTTGATAATTTAATGCGATTCATTTTTAATCTCCTTTTTTGTTATATTGCCTGCATTAACCCTTCAGATTATGCTAATAGCTAAAATAGTTACTATTCTCATCAATAATAAAAATATCCCATTTTTATTAACTTTATTAAAAATTTTAAACAGCTAAAAAATAATAATTAATTATGATAAAATTAGTTACTTTAATTATACAAATTATTTATTATAATTAAATTGTTATTATTAAATTATTATTATTACTATTATTATTATATATTTATAATTATTAATAATTATAATTATAAATTTAGCAACAATTATATTTAAATTTTTTTACTAAAAAAAAATATGTTTAATCAATGCCACTAAGACAAATACCTAAAAAAGGAGCTATAGCCTTTTTAATATCAGATTGAACTTTTTTAGGACCATTGTTAGCATTTATAATTTTAAATCTATCTTTATCATCTTTAGCTAAATCCAAATAGCTATTTTTAACATCAATTAAGAAAGACTTTTTTTCAAATTCATCTTCGCCAGAACAACGCTCAATAGCTAAATCAACATCAAGATCTAAAAGAAGAACAATATCTGGTTTTTTTGCAAACTTATTGATTTCGGCTATCCATTCTGGATGGTTTTGATAAGCTAAGCTAGAATAAAATGATCTATCACTAATTATAATTTTATTACAATATTCTTCTTTAGCTATTTTATCCACAAGGAGAAGGCGATCAGCTGCAAAAAGTAGACCTAAAATTTTTTGAATATTTTCATCAGTAGCATTTGGATTTTGAAGTATTTTTCTAATTAAAACTCCAATATCAGAATCAGTAGGTTCTACAATTGTTTCAACTTCTAATCCAGAATCTTCAAGCCACCCTTTAAGAGCAGATATTTGAGTTGATTTCCCAGCTCCATCAATTCCTTCTAAAACTATATACATAAGAATATCTTAGTTTTTAAATTATATAAAATAATTGCTAAAATTTGTGAGTTTTTTATCTATTTATACTCTAACTCTAATTCAATCTTATATTTTTCATATAATTTTCTTGAGTAAACCTTTTCCAAATCAGAATCTCGCACTTTTTTCCAAAGTATAGATGCCGATTTCATTTTATTAGGAAAATTATTAGACTCATTATCCTCACAAAAATCTTGATAAAATTTATTCCATTGGCAAGAAGAGTTATCATATTTTGCATAGGTACTTTTTCTTAAATATACATCTATTAAATCCTTAACCGTGAAATTTTTATCTTTTATTTGTCTAACTTTCTTTAATGTAGCTGCCATATCTGCAGTATATTTAAAATTATTAACCCCAACTTGTTCTCCAAAAAAATCCCTATATTCATTCCTCATAGCAAAACCAAATTCCAGTAATTTCGTGTCAAGAGTAAGATTCCCATTAATCTTTTTTACATTAATTTTCTTTTGATGTTTGATTATGTTTCCATTAAAATATTCTTTTATATAATTATTTAATTCAGCCTTATTTCCAATATATTCAATTCCAAGTTTCTTGCATATTTGTTGTAATTCTTTCTTATACCAATAATATTTGTTAAATTCTTCAAAAGAGTTTATTTCTTTAAATTTTGGTCGCATGAAAACACCACAAATCTACTCAAACTTTTTCAATATTTTTCCATAAACTTCTTTAAGTCTACCTTCTGAATTTTCATAAATCCTTTTTAAAATAAATTCTGGAGTACTTCTAGCTAAACAATTCATTTTAGGAGTTCTATCTACAATTAAATTGTAATTTTTATCTAATCCTTTAGCTTCAATACCATCTACACGAACATCAGCATAATTCATCAATTCTTTAGCCATGTGAGTTACTATAACTGCATAAGAATTAGACTCTTTAATCATTTCAATAAAACTAGAAATGATTTTAACAGCAGCTTCAAGTTCAGTGATTCCTTCTAATTCATCAAGTAAAACTAATTTTTCACTAGTAGTTGTAACTATTGGCATGAAAACATTGAGGAAAGATTCAAATGCCCCTGCATCAAGAGATCTCTTTTTGGAAAAGTGGTAAATTTCATCAAGTAACTTAATTTCAGCTTCTTTTGCACATACAGGAAGTCCCATTTGAGCCATAATAGAAACTTGAGCAATTGTTTCAAGAAGAGTTGTTTTACCTCCACTATTAGCTCCAGTTAATAGTGCAACATTTTCAGGATAACTTAAATCATAATCTACTCTTTGAATTGTATCTCCTTTTTCAAGACCTAGTTCTAAATGAAGTGCCTCTTTCAGCTTAAAGTCATCACCAAGTTTAGGTGGAACTAAGTCATACTCATAAGCAAAACTACCTAAAGTAAATTCATAATCAAATTCAAGTGTTTGTTTAACTTCTTCAATTGCTTTTAGCTTTATATTAGCTAAATAATTAGCTGCAGTAATTTTTTTATCAAATAAATCATTTTCTTTCTTAGAACTTTCAGTCATTTTAATTCTTTCAAGTTCAGCCTCATCAATTTCAAGAGGATATTGTCTTAGGAATGGATCAAAATCAATTCCTGTTTCTTCTTTAATAGTTATTTTTCCCTTACTTATAATTTTATCAAATATTTTATCAATTTTAGGAGGAATTCCATGATTTAATAAATCAAGAACTTCATCTCCTTCAAGATTAATTTCTTTAATAGCTATTTTAATCTCTTCATCAAGAATAGACTTCACATCATTAACAACTTTTTCAATATCTACATTTCTTTTTTTAAGAGAATTAACTTCATCAAGAATAGGAGCTATATCTTCAAGAATAGTATCTTCATTAAGGATTTTTCTAATTTCACAGACTCTTTTAAACAATTCTGCATTTTTGTTAAAATAATTAAGAATTAATTCAGGGACTATTTCATGTTCAGGAGCTTCCTTAGAAATCATTATGGAATTATTCATTTCACTAACATCAATGAATCCTTCAGTATACACATAATAAATTAATTCATATGTACGGACTTCTTCTTCAAACATAGCTGAAGAAGCATTGATTATAGGATAATATTGGTTTAAACCTAAATCAGTTAAATAATCATTATCTTCATCACTTTCAACAAGGATGGCTTTACTAGGATCATATTCTGCTTTAATTTTTAAAGGCATATGTAAATTTTTCATTAATCCTCTTAATTTAATAATAGGTAGCTTTGAAACTTTTTCTTTAGCTTTCATTACAAAATCAACTTGTTTTTCAATAGCTATTTTATCTTTAGATGGGGAAAGTAAAAGAATTCTATTTTCAGAGTATTTGGTATTAGAATAATCCACAATTTTTTGAATAATTTCTTCATATAATTGGTGAGCACGTTCACTTTTTAAAAATTGTTGTTTAGGATTTCCTAATAATTGATTCATTATTTCAATAGCTTTTCTTTGACTTATTCCATCAATAGCTATTAAACGCTCTAAATCAAGACCTTCAACTATTTTTTCAAGGTTTTCTTCTCCACCAACTGCATTAATTATTTTTTCTGATAATTTATCCCCAACACCAGTAATTTCATGGAGATTATTTATTTGAACTTTATTTTTTGATATAATTTGACTCATATTACTACCAACCTAATTGAATTATTATAACTAATTATAAATAATCATGACCTGTTATAAATAAATATAATTGAATATAAATAAATATAATTGAATATAAATAATTATAACTTATTATAAATTATTATAAATAAATATAATTGAATATAAATAAATATAACTTATTATAAATTATTATAAATAAATATAATTGAATATAAATAATTATAAATAAATATAAATAATTATAACTAATAATAACAACTAATAAAATCAATATTACTAATTATAATTATTTATGAAGGAGTTATAATAATTTTAAATATTGTATAAAATTAAATACTGTTTAATATAAGATTAAGTTTTACCTAGCAGATGGAAAGTAATATATAAGAGATATTAAATTCTTGTAAAAAATTATTATTTTTAATTAAAAAATAGTATTAAAATCAAATTTTGCCTGTATACTAACTCTCTTGGATCATAGGTAGCTTAACCTTCCCTCCCCGAGTAACCCTCGAAACAGGCAGTCTATCCAATGCTGGGTTTCTCCTAATCATTGACAGCTATCGCTTACCTCTTTAGAAGGACCGTAGGCATTAGTCATAAAAATGATACGACAATCACTAATATGTTTTAAATAATATTTAAATTTTTGTATAAGTGATTAGATAAAAAGGATTATAATTTAAATAAAAAAACAACAAATAAACTGTCAAAAACAAGACAGAAAAAAACAAAAAGATAAGAAAAAAATAAAGACTATAAAAAAATAAATAAACAAAAACAAGAAAATAGCTATTAAAACTAAAACAAATAGCTTGTTAAAAATAAAACAAATAGCTTGTTAAAAATAAAACAAATAGCTTGTTAAAAATAAAACTTAAAAAAATAAAACTAAAAACAAAGAAAAATAAAAAAATAAAATAAGCATAAAGGGCTGGCAGCGAAATGAAATTCCCATAGAAACCCCATAGTACACAATCAAAACGCGAACAGACTTAACTACCGGGATCGGAACGAGACCGGGTGTATCCCTGACGCTATGACCGCCAAACCCATATGATATTGATAAATTAATGATAATATAAACTTAATTTTATATGAATTGATAAACTAGCAGATTAAAAAAAAATCTGCTATATATTCCATACATTTTCACCCTAACTGAATACACCAAACCAAAATATTGGTTAAAAACATTCAAATATGAATGTAGTACACTAAATTTTTATTTAGAAAAAAGCAAGCGAACGATTGGGAGCAGCGGACTGAACAACTCGGAAAAAACCTCGAAGCTTACATCCCTACCCCATCAACCGAGTCTTCTACTCGTGTTCTAAAGCAGTCTATTTTCAGGGGACACCTCAGGCTTAGATGCTTTCAGCCTTTATCGTCTAGCGCGTAGCTGCCCGGCATTGCCTTGACAGACAACCGGTCGACCAGAGGCGCCGACAACTCGTTCCTCTCGTACTAGAGCCACCTTCCCCTCAGACTACTAACACTTCCATTAGATAGCAACCAACCTGTCTCACGACGGTCTAAACCCAGCTCACGTTCCCCTTTAATGGGCGAACAACCCCACCCTTGGGTGCTGCT
>WRCI01000084.1 GCA_009784145.1 Methanobrevibacter sp. | reverse complement strand
GTTTCATATCTTCAGTTTCTTCAAATATTTTTTTGAGATTTTCAAGAGTTCTGTACTTTCTTTCATATTCTTTTATTAAGTCTTTTCCTTTTATCTCTCTTATTAGCTTTATTTTGATAATATCAACACTTCCTTTCATTGTTTTTTAGTATATATTTTTAAATATATAAAGGTTTTGCAAAAAATGCAAAACCAAAATTTCTGCTAATATTGAGAATTATTATTAATTAAAATAATATTGAATATACAAAATAAAACTACTTTTTAATATATAAAATAAAACTATTTTGGCAATGTAATTCTTCCTTCAATAGCTGAAGCAGCTGCTACTGCAGCTGAAGATAAATAAACTTCTCCATCTGGACTGCCTTGTCTTCCTTTGAAGTTTCTATTTGAAGTTGAAAGACTTACTTCTCCAGGTCCTATAAGACCTACATGACCACCAAGACATGGTCCACAACAAGGATTACAAACTAATGCTCCTGAATCAACAAAAATATTCATTAATCCTTCATTTAATGCTTTCGTGTAAACTTCTTTGGAAGCTGGAATAACAAGCATTCTAACACCATTAGCTATTTTATTTCCTTTTAATATTTTAGCTGCTTGTCTTAAATCAGATATTCTTCCATTAGTACAAGAGCCTAGGAAAACTTGGTCAATTTCTTTGTCAACTTCACTTACTGGTTTTACATTATCTACATTGTGAGGACAAGCTACTTGAGGTTCAAGATTGCCTACATCAATATCCATTATTTCTAAAGATGGAGAATCTAAGTCAGTTTTAAAGATTTCATATGGTTTATTTGACCTAGCTTTAACATAGTTCAAGGTTTTTTCATCTGGTTCTACAAGACCAGTTTTTCCACCCATTTCTATGGCCATATTACAAAGAACCATTCTATCTGAAACTGTCATATCAGCTACTGTGGAACCTGCAAATTCACATGCTTTATAAGTAGCTCCATCAGCTCCAATTTGACCAATAATATTAAGTATTACATCTTTCGCATAAACATTTTCTTTTAAAGTTCCTTCTATATTGAATCTTATGGTTTCTGGAACTTTAAACCAAAGTTCACCAGTTGAAAATACCATAGCCATATCAGTAGAACCAATTCCAGTAGCAAATGCTCCTAATGCTCCATGTGTACATGTGTGAGAATCAGTTCCAACAATTACTTCTCCTGGGACCACATGACCAAATTCCGGAAGTATTTGGTGACAAACTCCTTCATACACATCATAGAAGTTTTCTATTTTCTGCTCTTTAACAAATTCTCTCATAAAAATATGATTGTTAGCTGCTTCTAAAGAATCAGCAGGTACTTGATGATCAAAAGGGATGACTATCTTACTTGGATCCCATACTTTTTCAGTTCCTATTTTTTTAAATGATTCAACTGAAAGTGGTCCAGTTAAATCATGAGTCATAGCTACATCTATATTAGCCATAACTATTTCACCAGCTTCTGAACTTTTTTTATTAGAAGCTTTAGCTAATATTTTCTCAGACATTGTCATTGACATGATTATTATTCTCCATTAATGATTATATTATTTTAATTGATTTTTTATGTATTTTTTATAAGATTTTAATTATTTTTTATAAGATTTTGTGTATTATTATATAAGGATTTTAATTATATTATTTATAAAAATTTTATATAATATATTGTTTATAAAAATTTTAATTAATTATATTATAAAAATTTTAATTTATAAAATTAATTTTAATATATTTTTAAGAAATATCATTTTAAAAATATAGTTTTAAAAATTATAAGTTTTTTTATTTTAATATAAAGTTTTATTTAGTTTAATATTTATTATACAGTTTAATATTCCTTATACAAGGTTCTTTAATTTAATTTTTTTATAATTGAATTAAAACTATAATTAAATTAAAACTATAATTGAATTAAATTTATAATTAAATTAAAACATAGATTTAATGATTTCCTTAATTTCATCCTTATTAAGATGCTCAACATAATCAGAATGGTAAATGAAATCATTTTCAGTATTTTGAATCTTATTATTTAAAATAAATAATTCTTCTTCTTCCTTAGAAAATATCATCTCATCTTCAGTCATTAATTCTTCATATAATTTTTCACCTATTCGTTTACCAATGAACTCAATATTAATATCTTTAGGATTATAACCATAGGAAGGAGCTAAAACTTCAATCATTCCAGTAGCTAAATCTGTTATTTTAACAGCAGGCATTTTTAATATAAACACTTCTCCACCTTTTGCCTTTTCACCTGACTTTAAAATTAAATCTGCTGCATCTTCAATATGCATTATAAAACGAGTCATATTAGGGTCAGTTATAGTTACTGGTCCACCCTTTTTGATTTGTTTTTTAAATAAAGGAATAACAGATCCTCGTGAATTTAAAACATTTCCAAATCTAACACTAGAAAATATAGTTTTATGATTAGCTGCATAGGAATCAGCTGAAAGTATTAATCGTTCAGCTAATAATTTAGTTGCACCCATAACATTAATAGGATTTACAGCTTTATCAGTACTAACTAAAATAACTTTACTAACATCACAGTTAATAGCAGCATCAAGAACATTTTGAGTACCAACCACATTAGTTTTAACAGCATCAAAAGGATTGAATTCACATAAAGGAACATGTTTAAGGGCAGCTGCATGGAAAATTATATCTACACCTTCAAAAGCTCTATTTAATCTATCTAAATCTCTAACATCTCCAATTAATGTTCTAATTTTTGGAGAATTAAGGTCTGTTTCTAAGTCAAAGAGCGCAGTTTCATTGTTATCAAAAACACGGATTGAATCTAATGGAAGAGAAACAAGTTTTTCAACAATTTCACTACCTATAGATCCAGATCCTCCTGTCACTAACACTGTTTTCCCTTTATAAAATGATTCCATAATATTCACTTCTTAATATTAGTTGAAATTAATGTACTTATTGTTTATTTTTTAAATTAATGTGATTATTGTTTATTTTTTAAAATTAATGTACTTATTGTTTATTTTTTAAAAATATTATATATTATTTTATAAAATTTATTATTTAAAATTATAATAAAATTTAAGATATAATACACTATAGTTTTTAATTTATAATTATATAATTTAATTTTATAAGATAAGTTTCATATAAAAATATAATTTTAATTTATAATATAATTTTTATATTTTATAATATAATTTTTGATATAAAAATATAATTTTAATTTATTAGTAATGTTATTAATTTATAGAAATACATTTACATATCTTATTTAATTAGCTTGCCTTTTTCGTAAAAATTTTTATCCAATAAGAAATCTATTTGTATCTAATAAAAAATCTATCTGTATCCAACAATAAATTTATCCATCATTATAAAATTTACCTATTGTACTAGCAATATAATCCATTTCTTCAGTTGTAATAGAAGGAAACATAGGTAAAGTCAATGTTTTTTTAGCCACTTCTTCAGTTATAGGTAATTCACAATTGTATTTTAATTTTTGAGCATAAAAGTTAGATAAATGAACTGGATCAAAATAAATTTTAGAAGATATTCCTTTTTCAGATAAATAATCAATTAAATCGTCTCTTGAATTAGCTAAAAGACAATACAATTGATAAACATGTTTATATCCTTTTGGGGGAGTAAAAATTTCTATTTCATCAGTTTCTTCCTTTAATCTCTTGGTTAGATATCTTGAGTTTTCTATCCTCATCTCGATTATTTTATCAACTTTTTCAATTTGAGCTAAACCTAAAGCAGCTGTTAAATTAGACATCCTCCAATTAAAACCTAATGAGATATAGTCGAAATAACCTACAGAATTAAAATAATCTTCACTTTCTAGTCTACCATGAGAACGTATAAGAACAATCTTCTCATATAAGTCCTTAGAATCTGTAATTAATGCTCCCCCTTCACCAGTTGTAATAACTTTATTCTGGCAAAAACTTAAAATTCCAGAATCTCCAAAAGTTCCAGTCATTTTACCATTTATGCTTGCACCAAAAGATTCAGCTGCATCTTCTATTAGAATTAAATCATTGTCTTCAGCTATTTCTTTTAATTCTTTTATTTTACAAGGACAACCACCATAATGAATAGGAATAATTGCTTTTGTATTTTCTGTTATCTTTTCTTCAACACTTTTTGGGTCTAGTCCAAAAGTGTCTTTTTCAATATCTGCAAAAACTGGTTTAGCCCCAACAAAGAGAGGGGCATTTGCAGTTGCAATAAAAGTAAAAGAAGGCACTATAACTTCATCATTTTTAGCTATTTCACAAGCTAAAAGATTAGCATGTAATGCAGACGTTCCAGAATTTAAAACAGCTGCATATTTTGAACCTGTGTAATTAGCTATTTTTTCTTCAAATTCCTCAACTTTAGGACCAACAGCCCAACTAGAACCAGAATTTATTTCAGTATCTAGGTTTTTAATATCACATTCGTCATGATAAATTTTAAATAAAGGAACTTTCATATTTTGACCTCATTAATTATTAAATAACGTATTATCAGTTAAACAGTGTATTATTAATTAAATAATGTATTATCAATTATACAATGTATTATTAATTAAATATATTACAAATCAATATCATTTATATTAATCTATTATAATCTCATCATCAAAGAGTTGTTTTTTTAGTAAGTCATCATTTAACTTTATATTAGCTAAAATTTCAACTATTTTCTCACATGCATTTCCATCACCATAAGGCTTATCAGAGTCAATGAAACTCTCTTTAAAATTAGCACTCATAGCTTTATTTATTGCTCCTTTAATTTTTAAAGAATCATATTCCACATCTACAATATTTTTTCCTCTTTCTCGACCATCTTGCCTTGATCCAATATTTACCACAGGAAGATTAAAGTAAAGAGCTTCAAAAATTCCACTACTAGAATTTCCAATCATAACATCAGCTATATTCATTAAACTAAGAAAATCACCATGTTCAATATTTTTAAATGTATATAAAAAGCCCATATTACTTTTATTTTTATATTTTTCTATAGCTTCAATCATAGCTCTACCCCCTGCATCTGCATTAGGATAAATCAGAATAGTTTGGTATTTTAAATCTTCAATAGCTTTTAATGTTTCTAAAATTTGTTTTTTAGATTCTTCAAGTTCCAATGAAACTGGATGTTGAATAGCTATCATTAAAGGTTTTGATAAGTCTAAATCATATTTTTCAGCAATAATCTTAGATGAAATTAGTTTTTCTCCCACTACTTCATCTAAACCTGGAGCACCTACCAAATAAACATTTTCTGGATTTTCACCCATAGAAATGACTCTCTTTTTACTCAACTTTGAGGAAACTAAATGAATATTAGATAATTTAGTTATGGCATGTCTTGCATATTCATCTACAGTTGAACTTACTTCACCACCATGTAAATGAGCTGTAGGAATATTTAAATAAGTTCCAACAATAGCTCCTCCTAACATTTCTGCTCTATCTCCTAAAAGAAGTATTATGTCAGGATTTATATCTTTGATTTTTTCAGTGAGTAAAACTATAAATTCTCCTAAAAATTTAGCCATAGAAAATTTATTATCATTTTCAAATACAACATCAAGGATATTTATTTTGAAACCATCTTCTTTAATTTCATTAACAGAGCAACCAAATTCTTCCATTAAATGCATTCCACAAACTGCAATTTCTAAATCTAAATTAGGAGAATTATCAATTTTTGATAAACATTTCCTCATAAGACCATAATCGGCTCTTGTTCCAGTAATATATAATATTTTTCTCATAAAATCCCTTAAAATATATTAAAAAACTTTAAATTATCATAAATACATTAAATTATACTATTATATTTGATATTTTATAAATCATTAAATTTATCATAAATACATTAATTATCATAAGTAAATTAACTAATCACAAGTACATTAAATTCATCATAAATACATTAATTATCATAAGTAAATTAACTAATCACAAGTACATTAAATTTATCATAAATACATTAAATTATATTAAAAAATCATATTCTATTAAATCATCTTTTTTAATATCAACTTTAGTTTTCCTACCAAGTAATGATTTTAAATGTTTAGGTTCTATTCCAGTTCCTGGACGTTTAATAGTTAACATATGAGAATTTAATATAGAATCTTTAGGAATATCAACATTAGCTACAATACTTTTTCTTGCAACCTTTTTTATCTCTAATTCACTTTCACATAAAGTTCTTTCGCCAGTACCCATACCTATTTCAACATTTCTAATAGCATCAACCATTGCTTTAAATTCATTTGGATTTAAAGAAGCTCCTTGATCAGGACCTGGAAGTGTTTTGTCTAAAGTAAAATGTTTTTCAATAAGACAAACACCTAAACCAACAGAAGCTATAGCTAATTCTATTCCTGGACTATGATCTGAAAATCCAATTGGGACTTTAAACTCTCTTTTCAGTGTACTTATAAATTTAAGATTAGCATCTTCATAATTTGAAGGATAACCCGTTATACAGTGTAAAATAATTAATTTATCTTTATTATTAATAAAATCAAAGGTTTCTTGGATTTCTTCTAAAGTAGACATTCCTGTTGATATTATTATAGGTTTACCTTTACTTTCGATATGTTCTATTAATTCAAAATTATTAAGTTCTCCAGAACCTATTTTAAATCCAGAAATATCGAGTTTATCTAGTAAATCTACACTTTTCGTGTCAAATGGAGAGGATAAAAATAAAACATTTTTCTCTTCAGCATATTGAGATAATTCAAAAAAATCATCTTCACTTAATTCAAGTTCTTTAATCATTTCAATTTGAGAAGAACCTTTAGAATTTTTCTCTTGATATTTAGCTTTTTTAGTATCTTTAGTTAGCATATCTTCTGCAATGAATGTTTGAAACTTAACAGCACCAGCTCCTGCTTTAGCTGCTTCTTTTATCATTTTTTTAGCTAAATTTACATCACCATTATGATTAACACCTATTTCAGCTATAATAAAAATCTTTTCATTATCACCAATATATATGTTTTTGAGTTTAACATTCATAATATCCCACTATTATAGTATAATATGATTATTTATAAGTAAATTTCTGATTTTTTTAAAGGGAAAATATAAATTTTAAGAAAAATTGATTATTATTTATTAAGATAATTATATTAAGGGCACTGTCCATTTTGTTCATGATTTTGTAATTAATTGAAAAAAAATATTAAGTATGGTGGTTATAATTTTTTTTATGCCTAAAAATAAAAATAACCACCAGTATATGTTTTGTGATAGTAAT